>JAEZAI010000148.1 GCA_023427825.1 Actinomycetes bacterium | reverse complement strand
GCCCAGGACGACCTTCCCGTAGCGGCCGCGACCGATGTCGAACTTGCGGAACAGCGGCACGGTGACGGCGGGGACGATGAGGCTGGCCACGCCCATGCCCAGACTCACCAGCGTGTCGTTGCGCTCGTAGTCTCCCGGCGACGGCGGTGCGCCCTGGCTCCGGCGACGGCGCTCCAGCGCGGCCTCCAACCCCATCGAGCCGAAGTAGAAGGGGATCGCGGCGACGGTCAGGTCCACGCCGAGACGGTACCGCCCGCCGGTCGGGGCGAGCCGGTCAGAACGAGTCAGTCGTTGCCGATCGGTCCCTCGGGAGTCAGCAAGACGAACCCCGCTTCCGTCTCGCTGTGAGCGGAAGCCCGAGGGGCGAGCGTTCCGAGGAGCGCCGACTCGAGAACGTACGGATCGGCCTGGGAGAGATCGACTTGGTAGCCGAGGTCCGCGAGCGACGCGATCGACACCCGGCTCAGCGGTGAGCTGCCGAGCGAGATCCACCCGGTCATGAGCTCGCTGTGGAACCTGGACTCCCGCCAGTGTGACCACTTCGTGCCGCTCCCCCCGCTGTTCTCAATCGGCACGCCTGCGTCTGAATTGCCCGACAGCGTGTTCCACTCGGCGACAGCAGCGGGTCCCGTATAGCGGGGATCGGGATCGTCGTCACCCGACACGTCGAGGTAGCCGGCGTACTGCCACATCGTGCCGATTCCGAGAACGTGGCCCATCTCGTGCATGACGACGCGGCCGAACAGATCGCCTGCCAGCATCGCGTCGACGTCCTCGCTGTCGAACGTCATGATCCCGGCACGCGGCAGCGTCCCGGTGCGTGCGCAGTAACCGGCAGACCCGAGCACGCCGCCTCTTCCATCGTTCTTTGCGACTGAGACGTCGATCACGATGTCGTCGATCGCGGTCAAGTGGCCCGCCCCGCCGCACCCATTGAATGGCGGCCAGTTGGCCGAGACGTCGAGGTCGGGAACATCCGCCGTGATCACTCGCTCCCACGCCGCCGCTGCGGAGTCGAACGCCGCGAGCGCCTGGGTCAGCTGGGCCTCGGTCATGGACGAAGCTCGGAAGCGGATCGTGATGCCGAAACCGGGCCCTGTGCCGCTCCGGACGGTCGTCCAGGGCATGGACTTCGCTGCTGGAGGGGGAGCGGGAGCAGGCGGGGGCGGCGGTGCGCATGCAGCCAGGAGCATGAGTGCGCCGATGGCGAGCGCGACAAGAGGCGTGGTTCGTGACCTACTCACCTCATGGACTACGGCTGCCGTGGCCGACGGGTTGAGGAATCAGGTCCGATCGACAGCCGGGCGGCCCGGTCGACGGCCGGGCGCAGCCGGCCATCATGGCGCCGCCGAGCTGCTCGAACGCCCCGAGCTCCCGCGCCCGGGCCGCCTTCACGGCGTCCAGGCGACCGGCGAGCATCAGCTGCTTGGTCGCGACCACCGGGCCGAGCGGCAGCCCGCCGATGTGGGTGGCCAGCGCCCGGGCCTCGTCGAGCAGCCGCTCGGACGGCACCGCCCGCAGGGCGATGCCGTCGGCCACCGCCTGCCCGGCGTCGATCCAGGGCTCGGTGAACAGCACCTCGGCCGCACGCTGCCAGCCCATCACCGCGGGCATCATCAGGCTCGCCGACGCCTCGGTGGTCACGCCGAGCGAGATGAACGGCACCTTGATCCGGGCCGAGTCGGCCATCAGGACCAGGTCGCAGTGCAGGAGCATGGTCAGCCCGATGCCGACGCCGACCCCGTTGACGGCGGCCACGACCGGCTTGGGGAAGGACTCGAGCACCGGCATGAAGCGCTGGTAGCCCGGCTCCTGGTCCTGGAACACGCTCGGGTCGTTCATCTCGGTCAGGTCCTGGCCGGCCGAGAACGCCCGACCGGTCCCCGTGATCAGCACGCAGCGGATCTCGTCGTCGTTCGCCGCGGCTTCCAAGGCGTCCGCCGTGGCGTACCAGAGCTCCTGGTTGAAGGCGTTGAGCGCCTCGGGCCGGTTGAGCGTGAGGGTGCGGACGCCGTCGGCGTCGTCGACCAGCAGGACGGGCTCGGACTCCATGGCCCCGTTGGCTAGCACCGCTGGGGCCCGGGCGCAGACCCGTCGTAACGTTGCGGCCGTGAGCACCACCGAGAACGAACTCTCCGCCCCCTCCAACCAGGAGAGCACCGCGGCGGACCGCCGCTACGTCTTCCACTCGTGGTCGGCGCAGGACCTGATCTCGCCGCTGCCGATCGCGGGCGGTGAGGGCGCCTGGTTCTGGGACAACGAGGGCAATCGCTACCTGGACTTCGCCTCGCAGCTGGTCAACCTCAACCTGGGCCACCAGCACCCGCGGATGATCGCCGCGATCAAGGCGCAGGCCGACGTGCTGTGCACCGTGGCGCCGCCGTTCGCCAACGACGTCCGCACCGAGGCGGCGCGCCTGATCACCGAGCACGCGCCGGGCGACCTCGACCGGGTGTTCTTCACCAACGGCGGCGCCGAGGCCAACGAGAACGCCGTGCGCATGGCCAAGCTCCACACCGGCCGCCAGAAGGTGCTGTCGATGTACCGCAGTTACCACGGCGCCACGTCGACCGCGATCACCCTGACCGGCGAGCCGCGACGTTGGGCGTCCGAGCCCGGTGCCCCGGGGGTGGTGCACTTCTTCGGCCCGTACACGTACCGCTCGTCGTTCGGCGCGACCACCGACGAGCAGGAGCGCGAGCGGGCGCTCGAGCACCTGGCGCAGGTCATCCAGATGGAGGGGGGCCACACGATCGCCGCGATCGTCGTGGAGTCGGTCGTCGGCACCAACGGCGTGCTCGTCCCGCCCGAGGGCTACCTGGCGGGCGGGCGCGAGCTGTGCGACCAGCACGGCATCCTGCTGATCGCGGACGAGGTCATGGTGGGCTTCGGGCGGGTGGGCGAGTGGTTCGCTGTCGACCGCTGGGGCGTGGTCCCCGATCTGCTCACGTTCGCCAAGGGCGTGAACTCGGGCTACGTGCCGCTCGGCGGCGTGCTGATCTCCGACGCGGTCGCGGCCACGTTCGCGGAGCGGCCGTACCCCGGCGGCCTCACCTACAGCGGCCACCCGCTCGCGTGCGCGACCGCGGTCGAGAGCATCTCGATCTTCACCGACGACGACATCGTCGGCCGCGCCCGCCGTCTCGGTGAGGAGGTCATCCGCCCGACGTTGCAGGACATCGCCACACGGCACCCGTCGGTCGGGGAGGTGCGGGGGCTCGGCTGCTTCTTCGCCATCGAGCTGGTGCGCGACCGCGCCACCCGCGAGCCGCTCGTCCCCTTCAACGCCGCCGGCCCCGACGCGGCGCCGATGACCGAGCTCATGGCGGCGTGCAAGGCCCGAGGGGTGTGGCCGTTCTCGCACTTCAACCGCCTCCACGTCGCACCGCCGCTGGTCATCTCCGAGGACGACCTGCGCACGGGTCTGGCCGCCATCGACGAGGCGCTCGAGGTGGCCGACGCGCACGCCTCATGAACACCGGGGGTCCGATCGGACGGTCGCTGGGGTAGGGTGGTCAGGTCGTCGGAAGTCCGGCGTCGCAACAGAGACAAGCAATCCGCTAGTCCACGGGGTGCCGGATCATCGGCGCCCCGTTGCGCAATCAGGCCCCGGACACCGGGGAGAAACGAGTCATACCGTGGCAACGGGAACCGTCAAGTTCTTCAACTCCGAGAAGGGTTACGGCTTCATCAGCCGTGACGACGAGGGTGGCGACATCTTCGTGCACTTCTCCCAGATCGCGGGCAGCGGCTACCGCAACCTCGAAGAGGGCCAGAAGGTCGAGTTCGAGGTGGGACCGGGTCGCAAGGGCGACGAGGCCCAGAACGTCCGCGCGGTCTGACTCAGAGATCGACGAACGTCGTGTGACGGCGGGATCCGACTCCGGTCGGGTCCCGCCGTCGCCGCATCCGGGCCCGGCCCCGAGGGTGAGCGCTTCCTGACACCCCCGCCGGTAGCGTCGCGTCATGGCAGACGACGACGCCCCCCCACCGGATGAACCGGCCGCCGACGCGGCCGACCACGAATCCGAGCTGGAACGTCTCCGCGAGGAGAACGCACGCCTCGAGCAGGAGCTCAACTCGGTCGAGGAGAACGTCGGCGACGGCACCGCCGCGCCGCCTCGTGCGCGCCACGTCGGTCGCTGGACCGCGTCGTGGATCCTGATCGTCGTCGGCTCGCTGCTCGTGCCGGTGTCGGTCCTGTCGGTCTGGCTCGACCGGACGATCACCGACACCGACCGCTACGTCGAGA
>JAEZAI010000135.1 GCA_023427825.1 Actinomycetes bacterium | reverse complement strand
GCACTCCACGGTCAGCACCCGGGCGCCGATGGCCTCGATCGCCTCCTGGCCCGCCGCCAGGTGCTCCGGCTTGCGGCTGGCGACCACCACGTCGGCGCCC
Source organism: Actinomycetes bacterium (assembly GCA_023427825.1). Lineage (GTDB taxonomy): Bacteria > Actinomycetota > Acidimicrobiia > Acidimicrobiales > Microtrichaceae > Dermatobacter. Next base: position 5,610 of record JAEZAI010000135.1, on the reverse strand, counting down.
AGCCGGGCGAACTCCGCCGCGATGCCCTTGCCCAGACCCGTGCCCGCACCGGTCACGAACACGCAGACGCCCTCGAACGTGCCCGGCTTCAGCGCGGTGTCGCCCACCGCCGGCGGTCGCGCCAGGCCGATCAGTCCGTCGGATGGCTCGGTCATGTCGTCCCCCTCGTCCAGCTCTCGGTTCAGCTGCCGCGGTAGTGCGGCTCGCGCTCCTCGGCCCGCGACGCGCGCAGCTCGGCCATGTCGTCGCTGCGGTTCACGAACGTCTGGTAGATCAGCTCGTCCTCCATGGAGGCACGGATCTGCGGCCGGGCGAGGTGGCTGATCACGCGACGGGCCATCTTGACCGTCACCGCCGGCGCCGCGGCGATCTTCTGCGCCATCACCATGGCGGTGTCGTCGAGCTCCTCGCGGGGCACCACCCGCGACACGATGCCGTGGGCGAGGGCCTCGTCCGCCGACAGGCGACGGCCGGTCAGGACCATGTCGCTCACCAGCCCGTGGCCGCACATCTCGTAGAGCACCGCCACGCCGCCGGTGTCGGGGATGACGCCGTGGCCGACCTCGGGGAGCATGAACCGCGCGTCGGTGCTGGCGATGCGGATGTCGCACAGCAGGGCCCGCTGGAAGGAGCCGCCGAGCGCCCAGCCGTGGATCGCCACGATGACCGGCGCCTCCAGCTCCCACAGCTGCTGGATGCCGCGGATGCCGCGGGTCATCAGCTCGTGGTGGGTCATGTCGGTGTTGTTCGTGCCGATCGAGCCGACGTCCCGTCCCGACGACCACGACTTCCCCTCGCCCCGCCACACCACGGCGCGGATCTCCGGGCGGCCGCGCAGCTCCGCGAGGATGTCGAAGAGCGCCGCGTCCATCTCGTCGTCGAACGCGTTGTGCTTGTCGGGGTTGTCGTTGGTGATGACGGCGACCGCGCCGTCCACGTCCAACCTGACCCGCGGGTCCCGTTCCTGCATGGCGGCGGACACTACGCCGCGGCGGCCCGCCCCGTTCTGTTGTGCGGAACCAGAAGGATCGTTCCGGTTCTGCACAGCAGAACCGGCGTCAGGCGACGGGGAGCACGAAACCGACGACGGCGCCGCCACCGGCCCGATCGGCCACGAAGGTGCGGCCCCCGTGGCGACCGGCGACGTCGGCCACGATCGACAGGCCCAGGCCGGAGCCTGGACGCCCCCGCGCAGCCGTGGCGCGGTAGAAGCGGTCGAACACGTGCTCGCGGTCCTCCGGCGCGATGCCCGGCCCGCGGTCGGCCACCTCCACGCGCCCGCCCTCGCACGTCACCTCGACGGGTCCGCCCGACGTGTCGAACTTGAGCGCGTTCTCGACCAGGTTCCCGACGGCCCGCTCGAGTGCGAGCGGCCGGCCCGAGATCGTGGCCGGATCCAGCAGGTGGACCTCGATCGACCGACCCGAGCGCTGCTCGGCCCGCGCCGCCACCCGGCCCACGAGCGCGCCGAGGTCCACCGGCGCCTCGGGCTCGTCGCCGCGCCGATCCGTGGCCACCTCGACCACCTCGTCGACCAGGCGGGTCAGCTCGAGCGACTCGCTCTCCAGGTCGTCGAGCACCCGGCGACGGTCCTCCGGAGCCAGGTCGTCGGACCGCCGCAGCGTGTACACGTTCGTGCGCAGGCTCGTGAGCGGCGTCCGCAGCTCGTGACCGGCGTCCTGCACCAGCCGCTGCTGGGACTCGCGCGACCGCGCCAACGAGGCGAGCATGTCGCCGAACGCCGCGCCCAACCGGCCGGTCTCGTCGGTCCCCGTGACCGGGACCTGCACGTCGAGCTGACCGGTCGCCCGGACCTGTTCCGCGGCCTCGGTGAGCCGCACCAGCCGGCGGGTCAGCTGCCGCGCCAGCACCGCGCCCACGACGGCGGCCAGGCCGATGACCACCAGCGACGCCACCACGATGCGCCGGCGCAGCGCGCCCAGCACGTCGTCGGTCTCCTGCAGGCTGCGGGCCACCTGCACCACGCCGCCGGCCTGCCCCAGCGGTGCCGCCACGACCCGGTAGCGGTCCGCGCCGCTGGTCACCTGCCGCCGCCACCGGTTGGTCGAGCCCGACGCGAGCTCCAGGTCCTCGTCGTCGACGGGCAGCACGGCGCCGCCGCGCGAGTACACGGTGCCGTCCGAGGTCACGACCTGCACGACCACGTCGCTGGAGCTGCGGAACCCGCCCCGGTCCTCCGACCCGAGCACCCGTTCCAGCCCCCCGGGTCGCCGGAGCTGCGTCAGGGCGTCGTCGAGCGACGAGTTCAGCGAGGCGTCCAGCTGGCCGAGCAGCTCCTCCCGCGTGGTGCCGTAGCTGAACGCGCCGATCGCAGCCGTGGCCACCGCCACCAACCCCACGAGCGCGAGGACGAGCTTGAGCCGGAGGCTCACCGGCTCGCTCCTGGGACGGCTTCCCGCACGGTCAGTGCTCCCGGATCGTGTAGCCCACGCCGCGCACCGTGTGGATGAGCTTCACGGCGGCGTCGCCGTCGACCTTGCGGCGCAGGTAGCTGATGTAGACGGCCAGGTTCTTGGAGTCCGGGCCGAAGTCGTAGCCCCAGATCTCCTCGTAGATCCGCGTGCGGTCCAACACGATGCCGGCGTTGAACATCAGGAGCTCGAGCAGATCGAACTCCGTCTTGGACAGCTCGATCTCCCGGTCGCCGCGCCAGACCCGGCGTGCCGCAGGATCGAGTCGGAGGTCCCCCACCTGCAGCGACGGCGACGCGCTCGGCTCGGCACCGTCGGGGCGGCTGCGACGGAGCAGCGCCCGGACCCGGGCCAGCAGCTCGTCGGGATCGAAGGGCTTGGGCAGGTAGTCGTCGGCCCCCGCGTCCAGCCCGGCCACCCGGTCCGACGTCTCCGTGCGCGCCGTCAGCATGAGGATCGGCACGCGGCTGCCCTCGGAGCGCAGCAGCCGGCAGACGGTCAGCCCGTCGATCGTGGGCATCATCAGGTCCAGCACGATCAGGTCGATCACCCCGTCGTGGACCGCCTCGACCGCGGCGGCGCCGTCGGCGACCGCCGTCACCCGGTGGCCCTCCAGCCCGAGCAGACGGTCGAGCGACTCCCGGATGGCGCGGTCGTCGTCGGCGACCAGGATGCGCGCCGGGCCGTCGCCTCCGACTGCTGCTGGCACGGCCACCTCCTGCACTCGCCCGACCTGGTCGGACCCCTTCTGTGCCCGACGACCGCCGGGCACGCCCAAGGTACGGGACCGGGATCCACGGCTACCGTCCATCGGACGATGACCCTGCACGACCGCTCAGACCGCACCAGGCTGCGCGGCACCAGCGTGCTGGCCGCACCGCTGCTGCTGGTCGCGGTCATCGGGCTCTCCCTCGCGGTGGCCTCGGTCATCTGGGTGGCATGGGGCGACCGCGACACCGGACCGGCCGTCGTCGCAGCGGTGGCGGTCCCCGCGCTCATCGGCGTGGTCGCGCTCGTCGCCATCCGGGGCTGCTTCGTGGAGATCGACCGTGGTGGCGGCGAGATCAGGGACGTCGTCGCGTGGTTCACGCTGCGTCGGATCGACCAGGAACGCGTGGTGACGGCACGGGTCCGGCGCGGCCCGTGGCACCTCTACGTGATCGAGCTCGACGACGGGACGTCGATCAAGCTCGTCGGCGCCTCCCCGCAGCAGTTCCCTGCCCGGCTGCTGCCCGACGCGCGGCGCCTGGACGTGGCGGACCTCGACGCGCTGCTCGGCGAGGAGCCCGCCTGAGCGGGCCGGAGGGCTCGCTGGCCCCGGCCGGGGTACGGGACCAAGATGGGCTCGATGGCTCCACCGCCGGAGCGGAAGGTCCCCCGCAAGGAGGTCCCGTCCGCCGTCCAGATCGACGTCCGACCGAGCGTGATGTTGGTCCGCGGATTCGCCCAGCGGTGTCCGGCGTGCGGCGGCCGGCACATCTTCCACCAGTGGTTCCGGATGGAGCACCGGTGCCCCACCTGCACGTTGCTGTTCGAGCGCGTGGAGGGCCACTGGATCGGCTCGTTGGGTCTGAACACGACGGTCGTGTTCGGCGCCATGCTGATCGTGCTGCTGGCGGGCAGCCTGATCGGCTACCCGGACCCGCCCTACGGCGCGCTGATGATCGCCGAGATCGCGATCGCGGTGATCGGCCCGCTGCTGTTCTTCCCATCGTCACGGATGATGTGGACCGCGATCGACCTGCTCATGCGACCGCTCAAGCCCGGCGAGATCGACCCGCGCTACGTCAAGGTCGACCCCGAGCGTGACGGGCTCGGTCCGCTGCCCGGCGTCGGCACGTCACGCCGCGCCACCCGGCGAGACCCGCGCCGGCGCTGAGCGGCAGGCCGCCCGATCCGGGGTAGGGGAAGCGCCCATGCGGGGCGCCTTGCCCACCCCGCCCCTGCTCCGTACCGTCTAGGGGGCGAACGGGGCCCGGCCCGTCGGTCGGGTCACCGGGGGTGGAGGAGCTGTGGGATCCAGGCGCGCGATCGGGACGCTGACGGCTGCGTTCGTCGCGCTCGCGGTCCTGGCCACGTCGTGCTCCTCCTCCGTGGACACCGCCGAGGTCTCGGCGGGCGCGCCCAAGGACGTCTCCCTGCAGACGTCCACGACGGTGGCCGGCCGTTCCGGCAGCTCGGGCAGCTCGTCCAAGAGCTCGTCGGCCAAGACGACCGGCACCAACAGCGAGGACCTGACGCAGCTCATCTCGCAGCTCGCCGCGGACCCGAACCTGCTCGCCTCGCTGACGGGCATGGACATCTCGCAGATCGCCGCCCTCACCGGCATGGACCCCGCGGCGCTGGCCCGCATGAACATCACGCCCGACACGATCCGGGGGCTGTCGAGCGTGCTGGCCGGACTCGACCCGTCGATGGTCAAGCAGCTGGCGTCGGGCTCCAAGCTCGATCCCAAGCTGGCCACGACGATCCTCATGCTCGCCGCCCAGCTCGACCCCGCCGCGGCCCTCGCCATCAAGGGCGTCGACCCGCTCGCGATCGCGTCGCTGCTGTCGGCGGCCACCACCGTCGACCCCAAGGTCGTCAACGCCATCGGCGGCGTGCTCAAGGTCGCGGACCCCGACGGCCTGGGCCGGCTCGCGGACGACAAGTCGAGTCTGGCGATCCTGGCCGTGCTGTTCGGCGTCGCCATGCGGACCGATCCGTCGAAGTTCGCCCAGCTCGGCAACGCGGCCAACCTGGACCCGAACGTCAACTTCGTCCTGAACTCGATCTCGGGTCTGGCCGCCGGCCTCACGCCCTCGGTCGTCAACGCGCTGAACGGATTGTCCAAGGTCCTCGGACCCGATCTGCTCCGCGCCCTCGCCGCGATGATGGGCATCCTCGGCCGGCCCGACATCGCGCCGATCGTCCAGGCGGCCGCGGCAGACCCGGTGGTCCTGGTCTCCACGTTCGGCACGTTCGCCCTGCTCATCCCCGGCCTGGCCGAGGCGCTGGCGCCCGACGTGTTCGAGAAGAACCCGAACGCCCGCTACGGCATCCTGGCCGGGTTGATCGGCGTGGCGATCGCCAACCTCAACGGGCTCGACCTGAACGCCCTGGCGCTGATGCTGGGGCTCCCGCCCCTGTCGCCCGACTTCCAACGCTAGCGACCGGGACGGGGCCGCTGGCGTTCAGC
>JAEZAI010000112.1 GCA_023427825.1 Actinomycetes bacterium | reverse complement strand
CCCCCCCCCCCCCCCCCCGGCGACCAGGGCGGGCGATAACCCGACGACCGGATGGTTCGTGCCCGTCTCGTCCCGAACCGTTGCCGCCTGCTCGCGGAGCTCCCCGAGCGTGGTCGGCGGTCGGTCGGCATCCACGCCCGCGTCCCGGAGCAGGTTGCGGTCCCGGAGCAGGACCCGGGTGTCCACAGCGACCGGCACGCCCCAGCGAGCGTCGCCGTAGAGGCCGAGCTCCATGGCCGCGTCGCGGAGGGGATCGTCCGACCACGGCGTCGGTTGGCCCGGGGCCGGCGCCGAGCTGACGCATGGCCCGAGCGGCGAGATCGCCCCGCCGTGGGCCAATGCCGGGACCATGTCGGCCGGCACCTTGGCCATCGTCGGCGGATACGCGTCGAGCAGGGCCCGTGCTGCGATCGACGGCGTCGGTGTCGAGTCGATGGACAACTCGACGTCACGACGCTGTGCGTCCCAGCCCTCGAGCAGCGCCGGCGCGTCGCGCTCGTCCCACGCGCCGCCCCACAGCACGCGCACCTCCGCGGTGTCCGGCGGGACCGGCATCGCGCGGCCGCACGCCGAGACCTCGGGCGTGGCCGACGACGGCGGCTTGCTCATCGCGATCGGTGTCGTCACTCCCCCGCCGCCGCAGGAGCAGAGTGCGACGACGAGCAGGATCGGCCCGACCGCGGCGGCACCCGGTGGGTGGCACCGCCGCGGCGGGCGCTGGGGCGCACGTGGACGGGACGAGTTCGAGATCAGGTTCGACATGAGGACGCTCCGTGATCGGCGACGGGTGACCGATGGCGCGGTCGATCGGGATCGATGAGGTCGATCGGGGTCGATGAGAAGGAGGCCGCTCGGCAGCGAGCTCGGGAGTGGCGCGGCCGGTCGACGACCTCGTCGGGCCGCGACGGCGGCCTAGAACCGGCAGCGGGTCGCGCCCGCGCTCGCGAGCGGGGCGAACGCACCGGCGATGGTCGGGTCCACGCTGTCCCAGCGCGAGTGGGCGATCGCCGCGGACTCCGCAGCGACCACCGCCTCGGCGGTGGCACGGGCGCCGCTGATGTCGTGCAGCACCCGGCCGATCAGTCCGGGATCCGTCACGGGCGGGGCCATCGCGTTGAGCACGGCCGCCGCCTGGTCGAGCGCCACGATCCTGGACAGCGCGTCGGCGGTGTCGCTCGCCTGCGACACGGGTCGGAACCCGATGGCGGCGGTCGATCGGGCGAACGCCACGCACACGTCGTCCGCTCGCGGCAGGAAGTCTGCGACCGGGATGGGGCTCAGCGTGGTGGTGCCCGTGGCGGTCTCAGGTGCGCCCTGCACGGCCACCCGGTCCATCGCCACGAGCGCCGCCACCGCTGCGACGGCCACGAGGACGACGACGATCATCCGGTGGTGTCCGCCGCGGCCGGTGCCGACCGGCGCCTTGGTGGTGCGGCGTCCGAGGCCTGCCCGCGTGGCACCTCCGGCCGAGACACCAGCGGGATGCACTTCCGCGATCGTGGCCATGACGGCCTCCCTTCGTCCGCCGTCCAACCCGTCGACGGGAAGGCCGACAGGGGACGGATGCGGATCCCTCCCGACGATCATCCTCCTGTGGCCGGCGCTTGTCGCCGTAACAGGTGCCACCACCCCGAACGTGGACGATTCCATTGACATCGGCGCGGACCGACCGCCGAAGTGGATTCACGCCGCCCGCCGGCAGCCCAACAGGATTCTGATCACCAGGAATCGCGCTCTGGCGTGCTCCCGGTCATGAGAATCGGCGGATGCCGAGGGCGTCCACGATCTCGAGCACCGTGCCCGAGCGGTTCATGCAGTAGAGGTGCAGACCCGGCGCGCCGGCGTCGAGCAGCGCCTGCGACATCTCGACCGCGGCGTCGACCACGATCCGCTGGCGCTCCTCGGGCGTGGCGGCGGACTCGACCGCCTCGGCCAGCTCGTCGGGGAACGAGGCGCCGGCCATCTTGGCCATGCGGTGCACGCCCTGCGGGTTGGACAGCGGCATCACGCCCGGCACGATCGGCTTGGTCACGCCCAGGTCGGCGAGCTCGTCGACGAGCCGGCGGTAGTGGTCGACGTCGAAGAAGAACTGCGTGACCGCGAAGTCGGCGCGCTCGAGCTTGCGGGCGAGGTGGCGACGGTCCTGGTCGCGCTCGGTCGAGCGCGGGTGCAGCTCGGGGTGCGCGGCGACGCCGACCGAGAACTGGTCGCCGTGGCTGCGGATGAGCTCGACGAGCTCCTCGGCGTAGGTGAAGTCACCACCCGCGGGCGAACCATCCGCCGGCGGATCGCCGGCGAGGGCCAGCACGTCGAGCACGCCGTGATCGGCGTAGTCGGACAGCAGCGCGTCGAGCTCCTCACGGGAGTGGCCCATGCAGGTCAGGTGCGCCATGGCCGGGAACGGCTGGTCGCGGTTGAGGTCGACGACCAGGTCCCGGGTGCGCCCGCGGGTCTCCTGGTTGCCGGCCGCGCCGTACGTGACCGAGACGTAGGAGAGGTCGAGCGGCTCGAGCTCCTCGACCGTGCGACGCAACGTGACGAGGCCCTCCTCCGTCTTGGGAGGGAAGAACTCGACGCTCAGCGTGGGTCCGTCCGCGAGCAGTTCGCGGATGCGCGGGTGCTCGCTCACCGGGCGGTCCCAGCGGCGGCGCGCGCCGACACCTCGGCGGCCGCCACCGTGTTGGCGAGCAGCATGGCCCTGGTCATGGGGCCGACGCCGCCGATGCGCGGCGACACGAAGCCGGCCACGTCGGCCACGTCGTCCGCCACGTCCGACACCACCTTGCCGTCGTGGAAGCTCACGCCCGCGGCCACCACCGCCGCGCCCGGTCGGACCATGTCCGCCGTGATCATCCCCGGCGAACCCGCCGCGGCGACGATCACGTCCGCAGTGCGCGTGTAGGAACCGAAGTCGGCCACGCCGGTGTGCACGACCGTGACCGCCGAGTTGGGGCCGTGCTTGAGCGCCATCAGGTTGGCGAGCGGGCGACCGATCGTGAGACCCCGGCCGACGATGACCACGTGGCGACCGGCGAGCGGCACGTCGTACGCCTCGAGCATCTTCACGATGCCGTTGGGGGTGCACGCCAGCGGCGCCTCGGCCCCCATGACGAGGCGACCGAGGTTGACCGGGTGCAGGCCGTCGGCGTCCTTGGCCGGGTCCACCGCCAGGACCGCCTCGTCGTAGTCGAGGTCGCCGGGGAAGGGGTACTGGAGGATGAAGGCGTGGACCGCGGCGTCCGCGTTGAGCTCGGCCACGGCGGCGAGCACCTCGTCCTGGGTGGCCGAGGCGGGCAGGCGGATGTCCGTGGAGGCGATCCCGAGCTCGGCGCAGTCCGCGTGCTTCATGGACACGTACTTCTGGCTGGGGCCGTCGTCGCCGACCAGCACCGTCCCGAGACCCGCCGTGACGCCCTTCTCCGCGAGCACGGTGATGCGGTCCGAGAGGTCCTCCTTGATGCGGGCCGCCAGGGCCTCGCCGTCCATCAGCGTCGCCGTCATGGCCCGAATCGTAGGGGCGGCACCCGGCCGGGACCGAAGCACGTTCCCCGTGACGGGTGTCCGACGCCCGTCGTACGATGGCTGTCACTTCCCTCCCGCCAGGACGCGGCATCGATCGCCGCAGGGAGTTCCAGTGGCACTGACGGAGAAAAGCAGATCGGCCCTCTACCAGGGGCTCACCAGGATCGTCGACGAGGAGGCGGTGCAGGAGATGATGTCCTTCTTCCCCGCCCGGGACGTCGAGGAGCCCGTGACCAAGGAGTACCTCCGGGCCGAGATGTCCGATCTCCGCGCCGAGATGTCCGACCTCCGCGCCGAACTGGCCGCTGCGCAGGTGCGGATCATCGCGTGGAACGTGGGCACGCTCATCGCGTTCGGCGCGCTGCTGGTGGCGGCCGTCCGCATCTGACTCTCAGGTCGACCCGCGCTGCGTTGAGCCTGCCGGGGGCGGCGCCTCTAGCGTCGACGCCGATGTCTGCACGACCGTCACGCCGTCGATCCGCCCTGCTCGCCGCCACGCTCCTCGCCGGGCTGGGCCTCGCCGCCTCCGCCTGCGCCGAGGGCGGCCACGGGCAGCTCCTCCTGGCGGAGGACACGACCATCTCCCCCGACCAGGCGTCGGCCGCGACATCGACCGACATCTGGGCCGTCGACGTGGGGTCGCACCCGACCGACGACGACCTGGTCGCCAAGGACGTCACCTCGCCCCTCTACATCAACGACGTGCAGGAGGACGGCAGCGTCGCCCGCGACCTGCTCGCCACGCAGTGGAGCGGCAAGGTCCTCGCCTCGTTCGCCGGCGACGGGGGCCAGTCCACGTTCGCCACCGTCGGCACGCCGGGCGAGGACGCGGTCCGGATCGCCGAGAGCAGCTCGCAGGTGCAGTCGAACATCCTCCGGCGCGGCGTGTACGTCGCCACCACCGACGGCTGCAAGCTCGCCCGTTCCGCGGACGACATCGAGGACATCGGTGACGGGCTGTGCCAGCTCAGCGAGGACGAGCGCTGGGTGGTGTCGTGGCCGTCCGACGGTGGCGAGCTGACCATCCGGGACCTCCGCAAGGACGACGTCCGCACGGTCGACGGCACCACCACCGGTGCGGTCGCATTGGGCCACGGCTCGACCGTGCTCGCCGTGCAGCGGACCGACGAGGGCGCGCAGGGTGTGGTCATCGACGCGACGGATGGCGACGTGGTGGGACGCACCGACGTGTTCGACGACCTGCAGGTGCTGCCGGTGGAGATCGGCTCCACCGGGTTCGTCGCCCTCGCCGCCACGCGGTCCCAGGCGGCCACCGTCGAGGGAACCCAGCTGCTCTGGATCGACACCGACGGGGACGTGCGGGTCATCGACCGCGGCGCCCTGATGCTCCCGGTGCACACCGACTCCGCGGTCACCTACGTGCACTTCGCCGGGAGCTCCGCCGGCTCCGACTCGATCCGCCGGTGGGAGTCCGGCAGCGGCACCCGCGAGACGCTGCTGTCCGGTGCCGTCGGCGCGGCCTCGGTCGGCGACGGCACGATCGTGGCCACCAAGGACACCGCCGACGGCGTGGAGCTCTACCGCTCGGACCACCACGGCGACCTCGTGCACGTCACGACCGCGCCCGGCGACGCGACCGCCGGCAGCAGCGTCAGCCGCATCGTCACCCAGGGCGACACCTCGTTCGTGGAGCTCACGTTCGGCGGCACCTCGTCGCTCGCCCGCATCGACCTGAGCGGCGACGACAGCGTCGTGCCGGTGAAGCGGTGGACCGCGCTGCTGCTCGAAGGCGTGGACACCGACGGCACGGTCCTGGTGACCGGCGCGGAGTCGGTCGACGCCGAGCAGGAGTCGATCGGCGTGGTCACGCCCGGCTCGGACGCCTTCGTGGAGCGCACCACCGCGGACGGCACCGGGCTCAACATGATCCACGAGGGCGTGATCTACGTGACCGACCAGACCCGGGACGGCGCACTGAAGATCCGCTCCGTCCGCGTGCAGGGCGACCTCGACGCCAAGGACCTGTACGACGGGTATCAGCTCGCCGGCGCCACGTGGCCGACCGACAACGGCGCCACCCAGTCGACGCTCATCTCCCGTGTGGCGGTGCTGTCCCAGCAGCAGCAGATGCAGGGCCAGGGCGCCGCGTCGGGTTCAGCCGGCGGCTGACGGAGAGGTGCACCGCGACATCCCTTGTCGCGATCCCGACCGGAGATCTCCGCCGGCAACACCTCACGTGTAGAACCGCGTCGGCCCCTCGTCCAGGCGTTCACGCAACTCATTGGGCAGGTCGAACGGCTCGCGACCGCCGATGCGGTTCTTCTTCATGAACCCCTCGATCCCCGACCCGCCGATCTGGCGAATGAGCAACCGCGTCAGCCCGTACCGGCGCTCGTCCATGTGGATGACCCGGCTCACCCAGGACACCGGGCCCTCGAACACGTACGCCCACGGCGACCACTCGATCCCCAGGAGCAGTGCGACCTCAGGGCCGAGGTACCAGCGGATGATCGCCGGGACCAGACCCCCGACCGCCTTCGCGGGCGCCATCGCCTGGAGGCTCTCGACGAGGGCCTGGGTGAGCATGCGCCCGTCACGGCTCGGGTCGAGCTGACGGGACCGGATGAAGTCCGCCATCTCCTCGGCGACCTTCCGGTTCTCGGGCAGCAGTGACGGATCGACGCCGAGCAGCGACGCCACGACACACCACAGGTGCAGGTACGCCTCGGCGTCCTCCGACCGGTACTTCACGTCCAGCTTGTCGAGCACCTCGAACACGGTGACGGTGAACGTGAGCATTCCGCCGAGCATGTCCTCCTGGTTGATCGGCGTGCCCCAGCCGGTGCACCAGCCGTCGGGCGGGACCGGCAGGTGCGGGGTCCGGGGCACTGCCGGATCGTGCTCGATGAAGTACCGGATGGCAGCGTGCATCAACCGGACCCGACGGACGTCCTTGTAACCGGGGCCGACGCCGGTCTCGAGCCCGCCGGGCCGCGTGACGTTGATGACCATCTGGGCGGTCTCCATCACCCGACGCACCAGCTGGTGGGTCAGCTGCCCCGTCAGCGTGAGCACCCGAGCGCCGCGCGGCGACGCGTAGCCGGCCGGCAGCGATCCGCAGAAGAGCGCGGAGCCGATCTCGAGCGAGTGGTCCGCGAAGAACTCGACCCCGCGATCGATGCGGTCCTGGTCGACCGGGATCGGCGGCTCCGGCTTGGCGTCCAGGTACGCCAGGACCGCCGGCGAGTTGTCGCTGGCGAAGGACAACGAACGGGCGAGGCCCTCGACGAGCGAGCGGGGCGACGGCGTGGCCCCGGGCTGCTGCTCGTTCCATGCGGCGTGTTCCCGGATGACCGCATCGCCGTCGGGATCGCCCGTCCGGCTCATCCGGTCGAGCAGTTCGTGCGTGAGCGTGGGCATCTCCCGAGCGCCTCCCCTCTCCAGGGTGAAAGACTACTGACCTGCGTTCAGTCTTGGAGAGGGGGAACGCGATGGCGAACACGGCCGGCCGCGCCACGGCCACCACGCTCCTGATCCCGCTGCGCCGCGGCTGGTCGCTGTGGTGCCGCGTGCTCTTCTGGGCGTCGCGTCGCTGGGCGTGGATCAGCCAGCCGCTGCGCACGCAGTCGTTCATCCACATGGCGCACTGGTCCCTCGGCGACCAGCTCGGCGGGCGCCCGCTCGGGCGCACCGCGCTCTACTTCGAGAGCAACTTCGACTCGTCGATGGAGGAGTACGTCGACGTGTTCGTGCAGGCGGTGCCGTGGCGCATGCGTGTGGTGTGGGCCGGCGGGGTGGGCTATCCGGGCCTGTATCCCA
>JAEZAI010000077.1 GCA_023427825.1 Actinomycetes bacterium | reverse complement strand
GTTCTGCACAGCAGAACCGGCGGCGGGTCCGGTCGGGAGGGTCAGTCGGCCGTGAGGAACCCGATGATGTCGGGGAAGGCGGCGGGGTCCTGCACGAAGAACGCGTGGCCGCCGTCGTAGAGGCGCTGCTCGGCGCCGGGGACGTGCGCAGCGATGTACGCGCCGTTGACCGGTGGAGCGATGCCGTCGAACCGGCCGCTCGCCACCAGCGTCGGGCAGCTGATGCGGCCCAACCGGTCGCACACGTCGTGGTGGCGGCGGGCCTCCATCTGGAGCCGCTCGCCCTCCTGCTGCTCCGGCGTGCGCTCCCGGGTCTGGCCGGCGGCCAGGTACTCCACGAGCCCCTGCTGATCGGGGTGCTCGGCGAGGAACTCGGGAGAGAACCGGGTGTCCAGGAGCTCGGCGCCGCGCCGCAGCCGCTCGTCGGGCGGCAGGTCGGCCAGCTCGTGCAGCGGGTACGACGCCCCGCCCTCGCCGCCCGGCGACGTGCAGAGCAGCGCCAGCCGCTCGACGCGGTCCGGCCAGGTGACGGCGAACTCCTGCGCGACCATGCCGCCGAAGCTGATGCCGACGACCCGGCAGGAGTCCCAACCCTGGGCGTCGATCAGCCCCGCGACGTCCGCGGCGCAGTCCGCCATGGAGTAGGGACCCGACGGCAGGGCCGAGCGTCCCATGCCGCGGTGGTCGTACGCGAGGAGGTCCAGCGGACCGGCGAACGCCTGCACGAGCATCGCCGTGCCCTCGAGCGTGGTGCCCGAGCCGTTGAGGAGCACGGTGCGGGGACCGTCCCCCGATCGCTGCCAGTAGAGCTCGATCTCGCCGATGTCGGTCGTCCCGTCCGTCCCAGTGGCCATGCCCGACCGTACCGGCCGGTGCTCGCCGTATCCTCGGACGACGTGGCGGCAGTTCCCGAACCCCCTCCCTTGGAGGCGCTCCCTCCCGAGGTGATGACGATCGCGGACGACGAGGCCGTGGTCTTCCACGGCCCGATCGCGACCACGTGGAACGACCTGCCGCCCGACACCGAGGTGGACCTGGACGGCGTCCAGGTGCGGACGCTGCCTCGCAACGGCGAGCTGCTCGCCCGCGTCGCCACCGCCAACGACGTCCACTTCGGCGAGACCGTGTGCGGCCACATCGACGGTGTCGACTGGGAGACCTACGAGGTCGGCCCCGGCGAGGCGCCGTACCCCGAGACCATGAACGCGGCGGTCGTCGCCGACATGGCGGCCCGGGCACCCGACGCGGTGGTCGTCAAGGGCGACGTGACCTCGGACGGCACCGACGAGCAGGTCGACCGCTTCCTCGAGGTCTACGGCGGTGCCTTCGGCGACGACCTCATGTGGGTGCGCGGCAACCACGAGAGCTACCACTGCCAGCAGCGTGGCGCCTGGCCCGTGCAGGAACGCACCCTCGAGGGGGTGACGCTGGCGGTGCTCGACACCTCGCGGGACCGGACGATCAACGGCCACCTCAGCGCTGACCAGCTGGAGTGGCTGGACGAGCTGGGCGCCCGAGCGGACCGGCCGGTCATGGTGTTCGGGCACCACCCGGTCTGGAACCCGGCCGAGGAGCGGCGGCGCGACGACGTGTTCGGCCTCGTCCCCTCGGACACCGAGGCGCTGGCCGAGGTCTTCGCACGCCGGCCCCGGCTGCTCGGCTGGTTCGCCGGCCACACCCACCGGAACCACCGGGTCCAGCTCCCGGGCACCGGCGACGTGCCGTTCGTCGAGGTCGGCACGGTCAAGGACTACCCGGGCTCCTGGGCCGAGTACCGGGTGTACGACGGGCTCGTGCTGCAGGTGCACCGCCGGGTGACCGCGCCCGACGCGCTGGACTGGAGCGAACGGACCCGCGGCATGTTCGCCGGCACGTACGCCCGCTACGCCCGGGGCCGGCTGTCCGACCGCTGCTTCGCCATCGAGGCACGATGACCGCCGACCGCTCCGGCCCGCTGGCCGACCTGCGCGTGGTCGACCTGGCCACCGTGATCGCCGGTCCCGGCTGCGCCCGCTACCTGGCCGACTACGGCGCCGACGTCATCAAGGTGGAGAAGCCGCCGGCCGGCGACAGCGTGCGAGCGATGGGGTGGACCGACCCGTCCGACGGACGGTCGATGTGGTGGAAGATCGTGGGCCGCAACAAGCGGACGATCGCGCTGGACCTGAAGGATCCTGACGACCTCGACGTCATGCGGCGCCTCGTCGACTCCGCCGACGTGCTCGTGGAGAACTTCCGGCCCGGCACCCTCGAGCGCTTGGGCCTGGCGCCCGACGTGCTGCACCGCACGAACCCGCGCCTGGTGATCACGCGGGTGACGGGCTTCGGCCAGACCGGTCCCTACAAGGACCGGCCGGGGTTCGCCACGCAGGCGGAGGCGCTGTCGGGCTTCGCCGCGATCAACGGCGAGCCGGACGGCCAGCCGCTGCTCCCGCCCATCGCGCTGACCGACGAGGTCGCGGCGTTGGTCGCGGCGTTCGCCACGATGGTCGCCCTGCACTCGGGCGTCGGCCAGGTCGTGGACGTGAACCTCATCGAGTCGATGCTGCAGCTCATGGGTCCGCTCATCCCGCTGTACGGCGTGCTCGGCCAGGTCCAGGAACGGCTGGGCGCGGGCATCCCCTACACCGTGCCCCGCAACACGTACCTGACCGGCGACGGCCGCTGGGTGGCGGTGTCGACGAGTGCCGAGTCCGTCGCTCGTCGGGTGATCGAGCTGATCGGCCTGGGCGACGACCCGCGCTTCGCCGACTTCGCGGGGCGCGTCGCGCACCGGGACGAGATCGACGAGCACATGGCGGCCTGGATGGCGGCGCGCACCACGCAGCAGGTGCTCGACGAGTTCGAGGCCGCCCACGCCGCGGTGGCCCCCGTGTACGACATGTCCGACATCGCCACGGATCCGCACTTCGTCGACCGTGGTGCGATCGTCGAGGTGGACGGGTTCCCCATGCAGGACGTGGTCGCCCGCCTCAGCGCCACGCCGGGCGCGGTGCGCTGGGTGGGGCGGGCGCTCGACGAGGACGGCGACGAGATCCGCCGCGAGCTCGACGACGAGAGCTGATCGGGATCGGCCGCCCGGGCAGGACCGGCCTCAGCCGTCGACGGCCTCAGCCCTCGACTGCCGCGACCTCGATGCGGTCCTGGTTCCACTCCTGCGCGGCCTCGAGCGCCGAGCGGGCCTGCTGCAGCAGCTCGTCGCCGCTGAAGGCGTGCGCCGGGTAGCACGCCACGCCGGCCCACATGGTGTGCGGACCCGAGCGGCTGACCAGGTTGCGGCGCGTGCGCTCGACGGTCCAGACCGCGCCGTTCTCGGGCGTGTCCTCCAGGATGGCGGCGAAGGTGCCGTCGTCCAGCCGGCAGGCGATGTCGGCCTCGCGCAGCGTCTGGCGGATGGCGTCGGCCACCCGGGCCGGCGGCGCGTCGCTCGATGCGTCCTCGACCTGACCCTCCGCGACCTGCATGAGGCAGACCGACACGGGCCGAAGGTGCCGCCGGGCGGACGCCAGGCGGGACTGCAGCGCGACCCGGAAGTACGCCTCGGAGAACAGCTGCGACTCGGGATCGGTCAGCGCAGAGGTGGCGGACGCGGCCAGCTCGGGCTGGGTCTCGGGCTCGTCGGCCTCGCCGTCACGGGCGGCGGCGAGCTCCTGGCGCAGCGCCTGGACCTCGCCGCGGGCGTCGGCCAGCTCGCGACGGG
>JAEZAI010000076.1 GCA_023427825.1 Actinomycetes bacterium | reverse complement strand
GTTCTGCACAGCAGAACGGGCGTTGCGGGGCCGACGGACGGCGCGGATGTGGGGGCGATTGCCCGGTGCTGGCAAGATGCCGCCGGTACGGTGTCCCCAGCGCGGACCCGGCTGATCGGCCTCGACGACGGTCGATGACGACGACCGGCCCGGATCGACAGCGGGCCCGACGCAGGTGGAGGAACAAGGCGTGAGCATCATCGAAGGCATCGTGGCGCGGGAGATCCTGGACTCCCGTGGCAATCCGACCGTCGAGGTCGAGGTCGAGCTCGACTCCGGAGCGGTCGGTCGCGCCGCGGTCCCGTCGGGTGCGTCCACCGGCGCCTTCGAGGCGGTCGAGCTGCGCGACGGCGACGCCGATCGCTACCTCGGCAAGGGTGTGCTGCAGGCCGTCGACCACGTGAACGGCGAGATCGCGGACGCCCTGCTGGGCTTCGACGCGGTCGACCAGCGCGACCTGGACCGCATCCTCCTGGACCTCGACGGCACCGACAACAAGGCCCGCCTGGGCGCCAACGCCATCCTGGGCGTGTCGCTGGCCGTGGCCAAGGCGACCGCCACCGAGCTGGACCTGCCGTTGTACCGCTACGTCGGCGGTCCGAACGCCTGCGTGCTGCCGGTGCCCATGCTCAACGTCATCAACGGCGGCGAGCACGCGGACAACAACGTCGACCTGCAGGAGTACATGTTCATGCCGGTCGGCGCCGCCTCGTTCTCCGAGGCCGTGCGCTGGGGCGCCGAGTGCTACCACACGCTCAAGAAGGTGGTGCACGAGCGCGGCCTGTCGACCGCCATCGGCGACGAGGGCGGATTCGCCCCGAACCTGGGCAGCAACGAGGAGGCCGTGGCCCTGCTCGTCGAGGCCATCGAGCGGGCCGGCCGCACGCCGGGCGAGGAGATCTCGATCGCCCTCGACGCCGCCTCCACCGAGTTCTTCGCCGACGGCGTCTACACGCTCGCCGGCGAGGGTCGCTCGCTCAGCTCGGCCGAGTTCGCCGACTACCTCGCCGACCTGTGCGACCGGTACCCGATCGTGTCCATCGAGGACGGCATGGCCGAGGAGGACTGGGACGGCTGGGCCACGCTGACCGCCAAGCTCGGCGACCGGGTGCAGCTGGTGGGCGACGACCTGTTCGTGACGAACTCCGAGCGCCTCGCCCGCGGCATCGACCTGGGCGTGGCCAACTCGATCCTGGTCAAGGTGAACCAGATCGGCTCGCTGACCGAGACCCTCGAGGCGGTCGAGCTGGCCACCCGCCACTCGTACACGGCGGTCATGTCGCACCGCTCGGGCGAGACCGAGGACGTCACGATCGCCGACCTCGCGGTCGCAACCAACTGCGGTCAGATCAAGACCGGCGCCCCGGCCCGCTCCGACCGCGTGGCCAAGTACAACCAGCTGCTGCGCATCGAGGAGCAGCTCGGCGAGGCCGCCGTGTACCGCGGCGCCGCGGCCCTGGCGCCCCTGGGGAAGCACCCGGCGTGACCGGGCGGACCCGGCGACCGACCCGCTCGTCGGGTGTGGCAGGCGCCACGGGCGTCCGCCGCCCCGTCGACCTGCGGGACCGGCCGGGTGCCGACGCCGCTCGCTCCCGCCGGGGTGACGGCCCCGACGAGGGCCATCGCTTCGGGCTGATCGGCCGTCGCTCCGCGGTGATCGCGACCGTGGTCGCGGTCACCGTCGTGCTGGTCGCGCTGCCCGTGCGCAGCTACCTGGGCCAGCAGTCGGACGTGGCCGCGGCCCGGGCCGACCTCGAGGAGCTGGAGCACGAGAACGACCAGCTGGCGGCTCGCCAGCGGCGGCTCTCCGACCCCGACGAGATCGCCCGGATCGCCCGCCGCGACTACGGCCTGGTCGAGGTCGGCGAGGAGTCGTACTCCGTGCTGCCGCCCACCACCGCCGGGCTGGTCATGCCCAACGCGTGGCCGTTCGACCGGCTCGAGGACGCGGTCCGCACCGCCGCCGGCGGCTGACCGCTTCTGTTCCACCCTTTCGACGCCGGAGCGTCGGAGAGGTGGAACGACGGCGTCCGACGGGCTACTGGAGGCCCTGGTAGGCGCCGCCGTCGACGTGCAGGCCCACGCCGGTGACGAACGAGGCCTGCTGCGAGCACAGGAAGGCGGCCACCGCGCCGAAGTCGTCAGGGTCGCCGGCGAACCCCGCCGGGATGCCGGCGGTGTCGGGTGCTCCGCCGTACAGCTCGGTCATGCGGGCGGTGGCGTGCAGCCCGGGTTGCAGGTTGTTCACGGTCACGCCGTCGGGGGCCACCTCGGTGGACAGGATCTTCAGGAAGCTCGTCACCGCGGCCCGGGCGGTGGAGCTCGCCGCCAGCGCCACGATCGGTTGGCGGGCGCCGATCGACGTGATCGCGACCACCCGCCCCCATCCCCGCTCGCGCATGGACGGCACTGCGGCCCGGCACATGGCGATCGTGGACAGGCAGTTCAGCTCGAGCGCGGCCCGGTAGGCGTCCAGGTCGGTCCGCAGCGGGAGGCCGCCAGGTGGTCCACCGGCGTTGCAGACCAGGATGTCGAGCGGGCCGCCGAGCAGGTCCGCCGCCCGGGACACGAAGCGGGTGGCGTCGTCGGTGCTCGACAGGTCGGCGACCGCGCCGGCGGCCGACGGGCCCAGCTCCGCCACCGTGGCGTCCACCCGGTCCGCGTCGCGGCCGCACACGGCCACCGCCACGCCCTCGGCCGCGAGCGCACGGGCCGCGCCCAGTCCGAGTCCCGCCGTGCCCGCCGCGACCGCTGCCCGCTTGCCCGAGATGCCCAGGTCCATGGCCACAACCTAACCACCGGGCCGGCGACGACCCGTCCGTGGGAGGCTTCGCGGATGGAGATCCACGAGGTCGGCGAGACCACCTACGCCTGGGGCGAGAGCGTGGTGTGGGACGAGCGCCGGGACCGTCTGTACCTGGTCGACTGCCTCGGCGGCACGCTGCACTGGTTGGAGGGCGGCGAGGGTGAGGTCGCCACGTTCGCCACCTCGTCCATGCCGACCGGCGTGGTGCCCATCGAGGACGGCCGTCTGCTCGTCGTGCTCGACGACGGCCTGTACGCCGTCGACCCCGACGCGGGCACCGAGGAGCTCGTCGCCCGCTATCCCGACGAGCTCGGCGGCCGCGCCAACGACGCCTGCGCGGACCTCGACGGCCACGTGATCACCGGCCGGCTCAACCTCGGGCCTGCCGAGGGCAGCTCGTGGTGGTGGTCGGCCGAGGACGGCTGGCGCCTGGTCGATCCGGACATCTCCAACACGAACGGCCCGGCGGTCGTCGACCTGGACGGCACGACCACGCTCGTCATCGGCGACACCTCGGCCGACTACTACGCCTACGACTACGAGCCGGCGACGGGCGCCGTCGGGCCGCGCCGGGTGTTCGGATCGGTCGCGGACCTGGACGGCCATCCCGACGGGTCGGCGGTCGACTCGGACGGCGGCCTCTGGTGCGCCCTCGTGGGCGGCGGCCAGCTGGCCCGGTTCACCGCGGCGGGCCTGGACCGCACGGTGGCGCTGCCGGTGAGCGACCCGACCGACGTGACCTTCGGCGGCCCGGACCTGGACCGCATGTACGTCACGGTCATCGGCGGCCCGCTCCACGTCATCGACGGGCTGGGCGTCACCGGCCGCCCCGAACCCCGGGTGCGCCTGACGGGCTGACGTCCCGCTCGGCCTCCGATCCCGGGTCGTGTCGCGCCCGATGTGGGTGCGGCGCGTCCCCAGTTCGGGCGCCCTCCGGACCCGGGTCGTGTCGCGCCCGATGTGGGTGCGGCACGTCCCCAGTTCGGGCGCCAGGGTTCGGCGCGGGCCGATGCTCGGGTCGCGTCAGCGGCCGGTCCGGCCGTCGATCATCTCGGCGACGATGTCGGCGTGACCGGCGTGGCGGGCGGTCTCCTCGACGAGGTGCAGCAGGATCCACCGCAGGTCGACCGCCCCGGCCCCGTCGGGCGCCGCGCAGCGGTCGTCCAGGTCCGCCGCCGCGATCACCGCGTCGATCCGGGGCCACAGCGCCCGGTAGTCGGCGACGGCGGCCTCGAGCGTGGCCCCGTCCGCAGGGGTGTCGTCGGGGGATCTCCAGCGGCTCACCGGCGAAGCGGATCAGGACCCACACGATCTCGGCGCGGGCCATGTGCCGCGCCAGCCACAGCGGGCTCGTGCCCGAGTCGACCGGCGCCCCGCGGGCCCGGTCCGCGGGCAGGCCGTCGCGCTTCTCCGCGAACGACTCGCGCTGGTACTGCAGCAGACCGAGCACGGCGGCGCGCGCGTCGCCGGTCATCCTGGGCGGCTTCCGGTCGACCATGGGCCCGAGGATACGAGCGACGTCGACCGTCCCGACGGGCTCCCCGCGACCCGCCGGTACAGTCCGGCCCATGAGCGACCACGGCGAGGCTCCGAGCGCGGGTCGCACGGTCGCCGTCGTGCTCGCGGCCGGGGCCGGGTCCCGGTTCCAGGGGGCGGGTCACAAGCTGCTGGCCGACGACGACGGCATGCCGGTCGTGCGGCGGGCGGTGGCCGCGGCGGTCGACGCGGCCATCGGCGACGTGGTCGTCGTCACCGGCGCGGTCGACCTCGCCACCGCGCTGTCGGGCCTGGGCGTCGACGTGGTCGCGAACCCGGACTGGGCGGACGGACAGGCCTCGTCGTTGCGCCTCGGCGTGGCGGCGGCCGACGAGCGGGGCGCGTCGGCGGTCGTCGTCGGCCTCGGCGACATGCCCGACGTCGGCGTCGAGGCGTGGCGAACGGTGGCCGCAGCCCCGGGGCCGCTGGTGACCGCGGCGGTCGGCGGCCGCGCCAGCCCGCCGGTGCGGATCGATCGCTCCCTGTGGGACCAGCTGCCGTCGTCGGGCGACGAGGGTGCCAGGGTGCTCATGCACGAGCGGCCGGATCTGGTGACGTCGGTCGCGGTGCCGGGATCCGCCCGCGACGTCGACCGCGCCGAGGACCTGCACGTGGCGAGCGGCGAGCCCGACGCCCCGGAACCACTCACGGATGGCGCGATCGAGGACGACCGCGTCGCGGTGCGCGAGCTGCTGGGGCGCGAGCCGCTGGCGCCGTTCGACGTCGTCGTCCGGCAGGCCGACGGCACGCCGATGGTGATCCGCAACGCACCGCTGCTGCCCGACGGCCGCCCCATGCCGACCCGCTACTGGCTGGTCGATCCCGAGCTCAACCGCGAGATCGGCCGGCTGGAGTCCGCCGGCGGCGTGGACGCGGCCGAGGCCGACGTCGACCCCGACGAGCTGGCGGCCACCCACGCCCGCTACGCCGCCGAGCGCGACGCCGCGTTGCCCGCGGAGCACCAGGGTCCGCGCCCGTCGGGCGGAGTGGGCGGCACCCGCACCGGGGTGAAGTGCCTGCACACGCACTACGCGCACCACCTGGCCACCGGCGACGACCCGGTCGGACGGTGGGTCGAGGAGCGGCTGCCACCGGCGCTGCTCGGCGTCGGCCGCGTCGGTGGCCGCGTCGCGGGTGCGGCCCCGTCGACCCGACCCGGGTCCGGCGACGCGCACCGACCTGACAGCTCCGAGCACGAGGGCGCAGACTCGGGGCCGGCCCCGGAGCGGGCCGGCACCCGACCCTCGGATCCCGACCTGCCGGAGGAGCGCCCACGTGGCTGAACCCGTCGCCGCCATCGACTGCGGCACCAACTCCGTCCGCCTGCTCGTGTCCGACGGCGATCGACCGCTCGTTCGCCTCATGCGGATCACCCGGCTGGGCCAGGGCGTGGACGCCACGGGTCGCCTGGACCCCCAGGCGGTCGAGCGCACGTTGGCCGTGCTGCGGGAGTACCGCGCCGAGATGGACCGCCTGGGCGCGACCCGGGTGCGCATGGCCGCCACCTCTGCGTCCCGGGACGCCGCCAACCGGGACGAGTTCTTCGACGCCGCCGAGGCCATCCTGGGCACCCGACCGGAACTGCTGTCCGGCGAGGAGGAGGCCCAGCTGTCCTACCGCGGCGCCACCGCATCGCTGGATCCGACCGACGGGCCGTTCGTCGTGGTCGACATCGGCGGCGGCTCCACGGAGTTCGCGGTCGGCGGCACGCAGCTCGAGGGGGCGGTCTCGGTGGACATGGGCTGCGTCCGGCTGACCGAGAAGTACCTGCACAGCGACCCGCCGCTTCCGGAGGAGCTGTCGAACGCGCTGTCGATCGTGGAGCAGCACCTGCAGGACGTGGAGCGGGTGCTGCCCGGCGTGAGCGCCCCCACCCGCTTCATCGGGCTGGCAGGGACGGTGACCAACGTGGCGGCGGTCGAGATCGGGCTCGCCACCTACGACCCCGAGGTGATCCACCACTTCGTGCTGACCCACGAGGCGGCCGAGGACGTGTTCCGCACGCTGGCGACCGAGCGGCTCGCCGACCGGGTGCACAACCCGGGTCTGGAGCGCGAGCGGGCCGACGTGATCGTGGGCGGCTGCTGCGTGTTGGTGCAGCTGTTCCGGACGTTCGGCTTCGAGGAGTGCCTGGTGTCGGAGTCCGACATCCTCGACGGCCTGGTGATGTCGCTGCTCGATCCTGTCTGAGCCGGCGGGGAGGTCCCGCCCGCCGGACAGGACGCCGAACCGGCCGGACGGCGGATCACGGCCTGACGGTCGGTATGCTCCGCCGGTGCTGCGCCGCAAGCCGCTCCCGGACCCGACGATCGCACCGGTGACGCTCACCGGTCGTCGCGTCCTGCTGCGCCCGCTCAGCGTCCACGACTTCGACGCCTGGCGCGAAGTGCGCCGGCGCTGCAACGACTGGCTCACCAAGTGGGAGCCGCGGCGCATCCCGGGCCAGCCCGACACGGTCGAGGACCGCGCCGCGTTCTCGTCGCGCTGCTCGGTGCGCATGCGGGAGATCCAGCTGGGCACGGGCTACGGGTTCGGCATCTTCGTCGACGGCGAGTTCGCCGGCGAGATCAACGTGAACTCCATCCACCGGGGCGCGCATCAGAGCGCGTACGTCGGGTACTGGATCGACGAGGCCCTCGCCGGGCAGGGCTACATGCCAGAGTCGGTGGTGGCGGTCCTGCGGTTCTGCTTCGAGCAGCTGCTGCTGCACCGGGTGCAGATCTCGATCATCCCGCGCAACAACGCCAGCCGTCGTGTGGTCGAGAAGCTCGGCATCCGGGCCGAGGGCGTGGCCGAGCGCTACCTGGAGATCAACGGCGTGTGGGAGGACCACATCCGGTACGCGATCACCGTCGAGGAGTGGGACGCCCGCCGCGACGAGCTCGTCAACAACTGGCTCCTCTAGCCGGCCCGCCGGCATACGGGGGTCGCGCCCGGACAAGGAGTGTCCGCTGGGACCCGCAGATCCCGGGCCGCCGGTCAGTCGGACGACGAGATCTTCCGCTGCAGCGCGGCGAGGCGCTCGGCGAACGCCGGCTGGTCCATGGACCACAGCTGGTCCACGAGCTCCCGCTCGACCGCCTCGTCGTGGTCGTCGATCGACGCCACGTCCAGGATCGTGGCCCGCACGCGCTGGGTGAGCTCCCGAGGGGCCGACGCCGCCCGGGCCGCCATGGCCACCGCGGTATCGACGAGCTCGTCGTCGTCGACGCAGCGCCACACCAGCCCCACGCGCTCGGCCTCGGCGCCGTCGAGCGCCTGGCCGAACACGACCGCCGCCATCGTCGCCTGCAGCCCGGCCGCCCGCTGGAACATCCACGTGTGGCCGCCGCCCGGGTGGATGCCCAGGTCCAGGAAGCGCGTGTCGAACTTCGCCGAGCGGCCCGCCAGTCGCACGTCGCAGCCGAGCGCCAGGTTCATGCCGGCGCCCACCGCGGCACCGTTGACCGCGGCGATCGTGGGCAGCGGCGACTGGGCGATCCGCAGGAAGCCGGCGTAGATCGCCTTCAGGCCCTCTCGCCGCGACTCGCCGAGCTGCGACAGGTCGGCGCCGGCGCAGAACGCCGGTCCGGCGCCGGTGACGACGAGCGCCCCGATCGTCTCG
The DNA here is from genome assembly GCA_023427825.1 of Actinomycetes bacterium. Classification (GTDB taxonomy): domain Bacteria; phylum Actinomycetota; class Acidimicrobiia; order Acidimicrobiales; family Microtrichaceae; genus Dermatobacter. The sequence goes on along the minus strand of JAEZAI010000076.1, from coordinate 3,539 downwards.
TCGGCCTCGAGCGCCTCGACCTCGGCGACGATCGCCGAGCACAGCTCCATGGAGAGGGCGTTGCGGCGGGCGGGGTCGTCGAGCGTGAGCAGGGCGACGCCGTCGCGGCGTTCGACGTGGACCTGGGCCATCGTGTGCGCACTCCTGTGTGACGGCGGGCGGCCGACCGGCCGGTCGGGCCTGGCGTCCGTCCGGGGCCGGTAGGGTCGACCCGATGGGGAGCGCGGACCTGCACACGCTCGTGATGGCGGAACTGTACCCATGGCCCCCGGTGGACGGATACCGCCAGCGGATGCACCACATCATCGGCGGGCTGACCCAGGCCGGGCCGGTCGACGTGGTGGCGCCGCTGCGCCCGGGCACTCCCGACCCGGTGCAGCCGCCCTGGGACGACGTCGCCCGCACGCTCACCGCACCGATGGGCGAGCCGGCCGGACCCAGGACGTGGCTGCCCGAGTGGATCCGGGCGGACGTGCCCCGGCGGCTCCTCGGGCTGGACTGGTCCGAGCTCGTCTCGTCGATCGCCACGTGGCAGGACCGCTACGACCTCATCTGGTACTCCCACGTCGACGCCTGGCTGCCCACCCACGACCTGTTCGGCGCCACACCGGCGATCGTCGACTTCGACAACCTCGAGAACCTGTCCATGCGGCTGCGGCGGCGCATCCCGCCCCGCATCGATCCGGCCGACGGCGTGAAGGGTCGTGCGGCGACCGTGGCGCGCTGGGCGACGTCGCGCGGCTTCGACGTGGTGGACGAGCGGCGCTGGGACGCGGTGCAACGGCGGTGCGCGTCCGAGGTCGACCACGTGGTCGTGTGCAGCGACCTGGACGTCGAGCGCAGCGGGTGCCCGAACGCCGTGGTCGTCCCCAACGGGGCCGAGGCGCCGGCGGTCGTGCGCACCGATCGCCGCGAGCTCTACGCCGACTCGCCGGTGCTGCTCTTCGTCGGCGCCCTGGACTACGAGCCGAACACCGAGGCCATGAGCTGGTTCCTCCGTGAGGTGTGGCCGACGGTGCACGCCGGCCGTCCTGACGTGGTGCTCCACGTCGTCGGCCGCGGCGCAGATGCGCTCGGGTCAGAGGCCCGCGCCGACGGCGTGGAGCTGCTCGGCAAGGTGGACGACCTGCAGGCCGAGCTCGACCGGGCCGACGTGTCGATCGTGCCCATCCGGGTCGGTGCCGGCACCCGCCTGAAGGTGATCGAGGCGCTGGCCAACCACCTGCCGATGGTCACGACGACCGTCGGGTGCGAGGGCATCGCCGTCGCCGACGGCCGGACGGCGCTCATCGCAGACGACGCCGAGTCCTTCGCCGGCGCGGTCCTCCGGCTCGTCGCCGACGGCGACCTGCGCCAGCGGTTGGCCGACGCAGGCCGCGAGCTGTTCGACGAGCACTACACCTGGTCCCGCATCCGCGACGGCGTGGAGCGCCTGGCCCGCGACACGGTCGCCGCCCACCAGCCGGCCCGCCCGACCCCCGGCTGAGCGGACGTCAGTCGCGGACGACGGCGGGGGAGTGCCGGAAGAACTGCTCGACGTCGCGCTCGTAGCGGTAGACGGGGGCCGCGTCGCCGACGGTCCGCCGCAGCCGCACGGCCTCGATGAACGCCCGCACCGCCTCGGCCGACGTGTACTCGTAGCGGAACCCCAGCTCCTTGAGGCGCCGGTTGTCGACGCCGCGCCCGTAGCGCAGCAGCAGCCGGTACTCCTCGGGCAGGTCGACGATGCCCAGCCGGGCGAGCGGCGCGGTGAGCAGCCCGGTGCCGTAGGGCGGGAGGGCGATCGTGCGCTTGCCGCAGATCGCTGCGACCTCCGACCACGGCAGCAGCCCGTCGCCGGCGACGTTGTAGACGCCGGGCAGGTCGTGGTCGAGCGTGAAGAGGATCGAGCGGATCACGTCGTCCTCGTGCACGAACTGGAACCGCGGATCGAACCCGGCGAGCGACGGCACGAGCGGCAGGTCGAGCGCACGGCTCAGCGGCGTCTCGATGTCGGCGCCGATCACGTTCGAGAACCGCAGCAGCGCGACGTTGACGTGGGGGTTGTCCTCGGCGAAGTCGCGCACGTAGCCCTCGACCGCGTCGAGCGACCGCTCGACCGGGGTGCGGGGGAGGCTCGAGCGGGGCGTGCTCTCGGTGAACCAGATCGGGTCCGAGGACGAGCAGCCGTAGACCATGGTCGATGACTTCACGATCACCGAGCGCACGGTCGACGACGGCGCGGACGCCGCGGCGAACAGGTTCATGGTGCCGATCACGTTGATCTCGTGGGTGGCCCGCTGCGACATCTGCGTGGGGTCGACCACCAGGAAGGTGTGGATGATCGTGTCGATCTGCGCGGCCCGCACGATGCGGGCGAGGATCGAGTAGTTGGCGTCGACCCGCACGTACTCGGTGCGCTCGAGCTCGACCGTCGGCTCGGTGGTGTCGAGCCCCACGATGACGTCGACGTTCTCGTCGGTCTCGAGCGCCTGCGCCACGCGGCCGCCCCAGAAGGTGCCGAGCCCGGTGACCAGCACGCGGCTGGGCCGGGTCCGCCCGCGGTCGGGGCTCATCCGGGCCACCTCATCCGGGCCGCTCTCATCCGGGCCACTCTCATGCGAACCACCCTCACCCGAACCACACCGAGCGACGTTGGCGGAGCATGTCGTAGAGCGCGGCCTGGATGCGGTCGCGGATCGCCTCGGACTCGTCCATGACCCGCGATATCCAGTACCCGTCCTGGTCGGGCGGCACCTCGAAGTGCACGGGGTCGAGCACTCGCAGCTTGAACTTGGCGGGCAGGTACACGCCGATGCCGGCCGGACCGAAGAGGAGCATGTTCGCGGTGACCGGGGCGTACGGCATGCCGATGACCGACGCCAGGTGCGGCACGCGCACGAGCGTGGGCATGGACTCCTCGGCACCGACGACGGCGATCGGCACCACGGGCACGCCGGCACGCATGGCGATCTCGACGAAGCCGCCGCGGCCGAACCGCCGCAGCTGGTACCGCTCGTTCCAGGTCTTGGCCGGACCCTTCACGCCCTCGGGGAAGTCCAGGACCAGCTGGCCCTGCTCGGCGAGCAGGCGGTAGGCGTTGTCGGGATGGCCGGGCACGCCCCCCAGCCGCGACCACAGGGTGCCGACGACGGGGATGCGCCGGAAGAGGTTGTCGGCGAGCCCGTAGACCGGACGCCCGAGCTCCTCCTCGATGCCGTGCATGATCACCGGCGCGTCCGACGGGATCGCTGCCGCGTGGTTGGCGACCAGCAGCGCGCCACCCTCGGTGGGGATCTTCTCCAGCCCGTCCCACTCGGCCCGGAACCACTGGCGGTAGATCGGGTCGTAGAGGCGCCGGGCGAGCGCCCGCATGTTCTCGGACCGACCCCACTCGTCGACGTCGGACAGCCGCACCTCGGCGGCATCCGCGTCCTCGGCCCCTTCCAGCTCCTCGCTCGGGACCGGCACCAGGGCCCGGGTGGGGACGGGCTCGCGGTCGGCGAGCTCGGCGGTCAGCTCCACGGACTCCAGCTCGTCCAGGCCGGTCGTGGCGTCCA
>JAEZAI010000015.1 GCA_023427825.1 Actinomycetes bacterium | reverse complement strand
CCCCCCCCCCCCCCCCGGGGGCGCCCCGGGCCCCCCCCCCCGCCCCCCCCACGGCACGGTCGTGGCGGGCGTGGTGGCGGACCCGACCCACGGTCGCACCTACCGGGCCACGCTCGGGCACGGCGCGTACTGCGACGACCGACCGCACCGGTTGCACCTGGCGGACCCGCCCGACGTGGAGCGGGCGCTGGTGGCGACCGGGTTCGGCTACGACCGCGAGCAGCGGCTCCGGCAGGGTCTGGTGGTCGCCGAGCTGCTCCCGCGCATCCGTGACATCCGGCGCATGGGCGCGGCGGCGCTCGACCTGTGCTCGGTGGCGGCCGGTCGGGTCGACGTCTTCTACGAGGCGGGCCTGTCGACGTGGGACTACGCCGCCGGGGCGTTGATCGCGCAGGAGGCGGGCGCCCATGTGGGCAGCATCGACGGCGGGGCGGTCCGGCCCGGCTCGGTGCTGGCCGCCCACCCGACGCTGTTCGAGGCGTTCGTGCCGCTCCTCGCGGAGCTCGGCGCCGAAGGCGCCTAGAACACACAGCGCCGAAGGCGCCTGAAACCCACAGCGCCGAAGGCGCCTAGATGAAGCAGCGCCGAAGGCGCCCGAGACCCGCAGCGCCGAAGGCGCCCGAGACGGCAGAGGGCCGCCGCTGTCACCCGAAGCCCCTTGAGATGGTGGACAATGGCCGTCGTGGGCACGCGCATCCTGACCGTCGAGGACGACGAACGCATCCGCACGTCGGTGAAGCTGGCGTTGGAGGACGAGGGCTGGCAGGTCGAGGAGGCGGAGACCGGCGAGGACGCCATCTCCACGTTCACCCGCGAGCCGACCGACGTCGTGCTGATCGACATCATGCTGCCCGGCATCGACGGCTTCGAGGTGTGCCGCTCCGTGCGCCGCCTCAGCGACGTCCCGATCATCATGGTCACGGCGCGCGCCGACACCCACGACGTCGTCGCCGGGCTCGAGGCGGGCGCGGACGACTACCTGACCAAGCCGTTCGCCCCCAAGGAGCTGTCGGCCCGCATCCGCGCGCTGCTGCGCCGGGCCCGGCCCACGGCGCCAGGCAACCCGCGCCTGCGCTTCGGCGAGCTGGAGGTCGTCCCGCAGGAGGGCGTGGTGACGCGGGCGGGCGAGCCGGTGCACCTGACCAAGACCGAGTTCCGGCTGCTGGTCGAGCTGGCCAACCACCCCGGCACGGTGTTCTCCCGGGAGGACCTGCTCGAGAAGGTGTGGGGCCACGGCGTGTTCGGCGACGGTCGGCTGGTCGACGTCCACGTCCGCCGCCTGCGCACCAAGATCGAGGCGGATCCGGCCGATCCGCGCCACGTGGTCACCGTGCGCGGGCTCGGCTACAAGCTGCAGCCGTGACCGGGCCCGAGCGGCCGGGAGCGGGCTGGTCCGGGCCCGAGCGGCCCGGCACGGGGTGGTCCGACACCGCCCCTCGGACGATCGACGATCGCCTCCGCCGGGGCATCCACCCGGGGCTCCGGGCCCGGATCGCGATCGCCGTGGCCCTCGTGACGCTGCTGGCCTCGGTGGCCGTCGCCGTGACGACCATGACCGTCACCAAGCGCACGCTGATCGACCAGCGCGAGGAGTCGGTGTCGCGCCGCGTGCTGGCGAACGCCCGCACGGTCCAGGGCTCGATCGGCCGGGCGCCGACCCAGGACGTGCAGACCGTGCTGTCGTCGCTGCCCGACGCCGGCAAGCCGTCGGTGGTGCTGCCGACCGACGGCCGGACGGTGACCGCCAGCCTGGACCCGCGCTTCGGCGTGGAGTCGATCCCCCGCAGCCTGCGCGATCGGGTGCTGTCCGGCGAGAGCGGGATCATGCGCTTCGACGCCGACGGCCAGCCGGTCGTGGCGATCGGCGTGCCCCTCGCGGAGCCCGGCTCGGCGTACTACGAGGTGTACCGGCTGGACGACATCGACGCCGGGCTGAGCGCGCTCGGCTACACGCTGATCCTGGCCACCACGCTGTCCACGGTGGCCGCCGCCGCGATCGGCTACTGGGCCAGCCGCTACACGCTGCGCCCGCTGATCCGGATCAACGAGGCGACCGAGGCGGTCGCCCTGGGCCAGCTGGACACGCGCCTCGACTACGAGGAGTACGCGCACGACGCGGATCTGGCGCCGCTGGTCGCCAACTTCAACGCGATGGTCGAGAGCCTGCAGGACCGCATCGACCGCGACGCCCGCTTCGCGAGCGACGTGAGCCACGAGCTGCGGTCCCCCCTCACCACGATCAACGCGGCCATCCAGGTGCTGTCGAACAACCGCGACCAGCTCCCCGAGCGCTCCCAGCAGGCGCTCGACCTGCTCCGCAAGGACATGGGTCGCTTCACGCAGCTGGTCGAGGACCTGCTCGAGATCTCGCGCTTCGACGCCGGCGCGGTGCGCCTGGAGCTCGACGGCGTGGCGCTGGTGCCGCTGGTGCGCTCGACGGTGGCGGGCTTCACCGACCAGACGGTGCCGGTCGAGGCCGACCCCGAGCTGGAGGGCATGGTGCTGGCCTGCGACAAGCGACGGGTGGCCCGCATCCTGGCCAACTACCTGGACAACGCCGAGAAGTACGCGGACGGCGCCACCGGCGTGTTCGTGGAGCGCCACACCCCCGACCCCGACGAGATCGCCGACGGCGTGCCGCCCGACGAGCTCACCGTGCGCATCGCGGTCGAGGATCGTGGCGCCGGTGTCCCCCAGTCGGAGCGGGCCCGCATCTTCGACCGGTTCAACCGCGGCGACCAGGGCGGCAGCCGCGGGTCCGACGTCGGCGTGGGCCTGGGGCTCGCGCTGGTGGCCGAGCATGCCCGGCTGCAGGGCGGGCGCGTGTGGGTCGAGGACCGGGAGGACGGCGGCCAGGGCGCCCGCTTCGTCGTCGAGCTGCCGCTGCTGGCGGTGGACGACGTGGAGGAGGACGACCTGTCGGCCGCCACGCCCGAGGCCACGAGCGCCCTCACGCTGACCGGCGAGCACAAGGCGATCACCGTGACCCGGACGCCGGGCGCCGGCACGGACGGAGGTGCGTCGTGACATCGCTCGGGAGCCGGAGCGCGCCTGTGGTCGCCTGGGCGGCCGTCATCGCCGCGCTGATCGCCGCGACGTCGTGTTCGATCGGGACCGACGACGAGCCGCGGGCGCTCGCGGTGAGCACCACCACGACGACGCTGCCGGCGACGCCCACCAGCGGCGGTGCCTCCGCCGTCGTCTACTACCTGCGCGACGGTCAGCTGATCCCGGTGTCGCTGTCGCTGCCCGACCGCCAGGTCCAGACCGTGGTGGAGACGCTGTTCGAGGTGCCCGACACGAGCGTGCAGGGTCAGGACCTGACCACGTCGGTGCCGGTCGACACCCACCTGACGAGCATGGAGCTCCAGGACGGCACGCTCACGCTCGACCTCTCCGAGGAGTTCGACAACGTCGTCGGTCCGAGCCGCCAGCTCGCGATCGCCCAGATCGTGATGACCGCCACCGAGTTCGGCAACGTGGAGCGAGTGCGGTTCCGCGTGGACGGCGA
>JAEZAI010000609.1 GCA_023427825.1 Actinomycetes bacterium | reverse complement strand
TGAAGCCGGTCAGGTAGCGGACGTTGGTCAGCTCGGACACGACGACGCCGTCGCATCCCGCGCCGTCGAGCAGGCCGCGCAGGCGGGGCAGCCGGGACGCCACGTCCATGGGCGGCAGCTGGTCGGGTGGCGGGGCCAGTTCGGGCGACTCCGTGACGGTCATCCCGTCAGCCTACGACCGTCCCCCGCCCGCTTCGTTCCCAGATCCTGGGGCGTTCGCCCCGGGATCCGGGAACAGAGCGGGCTCGGGCGGTCAGGCGTCGGGGTCGAGCAGACCGACGACGGCATCGACCGCCAGCCGGTAGCCCAGTCCGCCGGCGCCCTGGATCACCACGTCGGCCACGGGCGACACCACCGAGGTGTGGCGCCACGGCTCGCGGGCGAGCGGGTTGGAGATGTGCAGCTCCACGACCGGGCCCTCGAACGACGCGAGCGCGTCGTGCAGTCCCCACCCGTAGTGCGTGATGGCGCCGGCGTTCACGACGATGGCGGCGTGGCGGCCGCGGGCGTCGTGCACGGCGTCCACGAGCGCGCCCTCGGCGTTCGACTGCAGATGCTCGAGCGACAGGCCGGCTGCGGCCGCGCGCTCGGTGGCGGCGGCGACGTGGTCGTCCAGCGTGGCGGTGCCGTACACCTTCGGTTCGCGCTCGCCGAGCAGGTTCAGGTTCGGTCCCGACAGGAGCAGGATCGAGGTCATCGCGCCCTCCGCGCGCCGGGGGCGCTCATCGCACCCGCTCCAGGACCGTCCGGACGAGACCGGGGTCGATGCCGTCGACCACCTCCACGCCGTGGGGCCCGTCGAGCACGAACGTCAGCCCGTCGCCGAGCACCTTCTTGTCCCGCCCCATGACGTCGATGAGCTCCTCGGTGGCGAGCTCGGGCGGCACGTCGATCGGGAGGTCGTAGCCGGCGACCACGCGCCGGTGCTCGTCCACGGCGGCGGCGTCGATCCGGCCCATCTCCCGGGCCAGCTCCGCGGCGAACACCAGGCCGATGGCCACCGCCTCGCCGTGGCGCAGGTCGTGGTCGCCCACTGTCTCGATCGCGTGGGCGAGCGTGTGGCCGTAGTTGAGCAGGGCGCGCCGGCCGCCCTCCCGCTCGTCCGACGCGACCACCTCGGCCTTGATGCGGACGCAGGCCGCCACGCGCTCGGGCAGCGGGAGCTCGTCCAGGCGGCCGCCACCGAGCCAGTGGTACTTGGCGAGCTCACCCAGCCCGCAGCGCCACTCCCGAGGTGGCAGCGTGCGAAGGGTCGAGGTGTCGCAGACGACGCCCAGCGGCTGCCAGTAGGCGCCGACCAGGTTCTTGCCCTCGGGCAGGTTGACGCCCGTCTTGCCCCCGATCGCGGCGTCGATCTGGCCGAGCAGCGTGGTCGGCACGTGCACGACCGGGATGCCTCGGTGGTAGACCGCGGCGGCGAAGCCGGCCACGTCGGTCACCATGCCCCCACCGACCCCGACCACGCAGTCCGCCCGGGTCAGCCCCCAGGACGCGAAGCCCGAGCAGAGCTCCTCGATGGTGGACAGGTCCTTGGCCGTCTCGCCGTCGCCGATGTGGAACACGCGGTGCTCGCAACCCGGGTCCGCCTCCACCGGGATGCCGGGCTGCGTGACGACCGCGACGCGTCGGGCGCGCCCGGGGATCAGGGACGGCAGCTCGGCGATCGCCCCGTCGCCGATCACGACCGGGTAGTCGCGGCCGTCCGCGAGCGGCACCGTGACGCGGAGGAGCCCGCTGGGGTCGTCGACCGCGTCGGGGCGGGTCCCCGCCTGGTCGTCCGGGCTCACGATCCGTCGCCTCCGTCCCGTAGTTCCGCCTCGATGGCGTCGGCGACCTGCTGGGGGCGGAGTCCGGTGGCGTCGACCGCGAGATCGGCGACCTCGCGGTACAGAGGTTCCCGCTCCGCGGCCAGGCGTCGCAAGGTGGATTCGGGGTCGTCGGCCAGCAGCGGCCGTCGCTCGGTCGTGCGGGCGAGCCGGTCGACGAGCACGTCGACGTCGGTGCGCAGCCACACGACGCGGGCGCTGCGTCCCAACAGCTCGCGGTTGGCGGAGGCCAGCACGACCCCGCCGCCGGTGGCGACGACGGCGTCGGGGCCGTCGAGCACCTCGGCCAGCAGCTCGGACTCGAGCGAGCGGAACTCGGGCTCTCCCCGGATGGCGAACACCTCGGCGACCGACGTGCCGCAGCGCTCCTCGATCATGCGGTCGAGGTCCGCCGAGGCGCAGCCCAGCTGGCGGGCGAGCAGCGGGGCGACCGTGCTCTTGCCGGTCCCCGACAGGCCGACCAGCGCGACGTGCCGGTGGGAGCCGGCGCGACCGAGCACGCCGCTCAGACCACGACGACGGGCAGGTCCCCGACGAGCTGCGCGATGGCGCCGCGGAGCGGGATCGTGGGGCAGTCCCGGGCCTCGAGGAGCACCGTCACGTCCTGGTCGCACTCCAGCACGAGCGCCGTGGCGTCCCGGTGCACCTTGGTGTTCATGCGGAACCGGGCCTCGTCAGCGTTCTGGGCCTCGATGGTCTTCACCACGTCCCACGGCACCTTGAACGCCAGCCCGTTGGGACCGGCGACCTCGACCGCCTGACGGGTCAGGGTGGCGGTGCACTTCTTGCGCTTCTTGTTCTGGCCGGGGTAGCCGCCCAGGTAGGTCACGTCCTCGAGCACGAGCGCCGCGGTGCCCGGCCCGAGCTCGCCGATCGGAGCGGACGGGGCGTCGTCCGCGGGCGGCGGGCCGGCGGCCTCGGCGGGCGCAGCGGTGCCACCGTCACCCTGGGCCGGCACGGGTCCCGGGGCGAACATCGCCGACGGCGCGGGCGGGGCCACCTGCTCGACCGGTCCGAGC
>JAEZAI010000590.1 GCA_023427825.1 Actinomycetes bacterium | reverse complement strand
TGGCCGGTGATCCCGACCTGCGACCCCGTCGAGGTCGTGCTGCTCATGCGCTCTCTCTCCGGCGGTGGCGTCCGCGACGTGTCGACCGTGCCCGGCGTCAGACCGCAGCCAGCACCTTGGGGGCCAGCTCCGGTTCCAACCCTGCGGTGGCGGGGATCCACTCGCCGGCGCGCACGCAGCCCACGGGCACCAGCCGCCGGTCGCCGACCACGGTCTCGTAGCCGTCGCTGAGGTGACACTCGCCCTCCTCCAGGCGCATGACCGACACCTCGGCGGACCGGCCGACGTCCAGGTTGCCCAGCTCGTGGGAGTGGCGGATCGCCGCCGCGGTGTTGCACGTGCCCATGGCGATCGTCTCCTGCAGCGAGAAGCCGAGCACCAGCATCTTCGAGAGCGTCTCGGGCAGCGAGACCACCACCCGGTCGATGTTGAAGATGTTGAGGTCGGTGGACGCGGAGGTCACCTTGAAGCCGTGCTCGTACAGCCGGCGGGCGTCCGCGAAGCGGAAGTCGGTGGCCGAGTGCCCGACGTCCAGGAGCACGCCGCGCTCGTATGCCTCGCGGAACTCGGGGATCACCTCGTCGGTGCCCGACGGGAACACGCCGGAGGCGCCCCGGTAGGCGTGGGTGATGATGTCGCCGGCCCGCAACGAGTCGAGCAGCACCGGCGGGGTGATCGACGGCGTGTGGGGGAAGCGCCCGAGGTGCACCATGATCGGCCGGTCGCCGGCCACGGACTTGGCGCCCTCCAGGAACGGCGACTCGGCGGGGTCGCCGGCGTGGCAGACCCGCACCTTGAAGCCGACCACGTCGGGCAGCTCGAGCGCCGCGGCTGCGGCGTCGAGGTCCAGGTTGCGGAGGTCGTTGGCGATCTCGAGCTTGTGGCAGATGAAGTCGTGCGTGGCCAGGTACAGCACGCACGGGTCGACGAACGACAGCACCCTGGTCTTGGGCTGCAGGGCCTCGAGCCAGTCGCGGGCCAGGCGGATGGTCGCCGTGCCGCTGGTACCGCCGTCGACGACGATCGGCACGCCGCGCTCGACGCCCGCTTCGTCGGGGCCGACGCAGAAGTTCCCCAGTCCCGGGTACACGTGGGCGTGGAGATCGATGAGTCCGGGAGTGACGACGAGCCCGGTCACGTCCACGATCTGCACCTCTGACGGGAGCTCCTGGACGCCGAGGTGCTCGGTTGCCGAGCCGACGGCCAGGATCTTCCCGCCACCGATGAGGACGTCGGTCACCTCGTCGATCCCTCGCTCGGGATCGATGACGCGACCGCCGCGGAGGCACAGGTCGGGGATGGGTGTGGGTGTGCTCATGTCCAACAGTCTGTTGAACCGTGGAGTGGGCGGGAAGGGTGCCGGGCGAGGGTTCACCGGCACGTAACACGAACGGGGGTCAGGTCGCGTCGGGGTGCAGCGCGGTCCATACGACCGCGGGCGACAGCGGCGTGGTCGTCAGGCGCACGACCGCGTCGGGCTCGACGGCGGCGACCGCGGCGGCGACGCCGTTGGCCACGCAGGCGAAGCTGCCGTTCGTCCCGCCCTCGCCCATGCCCTTCATCCCGCCGGGCGTGCTCGGCGACGGGTGCTCGGTGTGCACGATCTCGATGTCGGGCACGGTCGAGCTCACCGGGACGAGGTAGTCGAGCAGCGTCGTCGCGGTCGGTGTGCCGTCCTCGCCGAACGCGGCCTCCTCCATCAGGGCGGCCCCCAGGCCCTGGGCGACGCCGCCGTGGATCTGGCCCTCGACGATCGTCGGGTTCACGAGGGTGCCGCAGTCGTGCACCACGCCGTAGCGCTCGACCTCGGTCAGCCCGGTCTCGGCGTCCAGGGCCACCCGGCACACGTGGGCGGCGTAGTTGTAGGTGAAGTCCGTCGGGTCGTGGCACACCCGGGCGACGAGCCCCGGCTCGGCGCCGTCCGGCAACGACCGGGCCTGCCAGGCGCGGTCGGCCACCTCGCTGATCGGCACCCAGCTGGTCGTGCCGGCGACCGTGGCTCGCCCGGCCGCCAGCTCGATGTCGCCCGGGTCGGCCTCGAGCATCTCGGCCGCCACGCCGCGGACGAGGTCGGCGAGCCGGCGGGCGGCTCGGACCGTGGCCCCGCCGCCGACGGCCATCGACCGCGACGCCGCCGTGCCGTAGGGGGAGTAGGGCGTGACGTCGGTGTCGGAGTGGATGAGGTCGACCTCGGCCGGATCGATGCCCAGCTCCTCGGCCACCAGCTGGGCGAACGAGGTCTCGTGGCCCTGGCCGTGGCAGCTCGTGCCCACCAGCGCCCGCACCGTCCCGTCGTGCTCCATGCGCAGGTCCGCGGTCTCGAACCCGCCCACGTCGAGCCCGATCGCCTCGTTCCCGCCGCTCGGCCCGCTCCCCGACTGCTGTGCGTAGACCGACCAACCGATGCCCCGGGCACGGCCGTCGTCGGGCGGGTCCTCCCAGCGCGCGGCCAGGTCCCGGGCCAGCCGGAGCGCCTCGGGGTAGTCGCCGCTGTCGAGCAGCAGCGGTGCGGTGCGGAGCTGCGACGGCATCTCATCCGGGCCGACCAGGTTGGCCATCCGCAGCTCCAGCGGATCCGCGCCCAGGTGCCGGGCCGCCAGCTCGATCGCCCGCTCCCGCACGTAGACGGACTGGGTCTGGCCGAAGCCGCGGTACGCACCGGTGGGGGTGGTGTTGGTGGCGACGGCGACGGCATCGCAGCGCACGGCGTCCCAGCGGTAGGGGGCGGGCAGCATGCCGCTGGTGGCGAACAGCGGCCCTGCGCCGAACATGCCGAACAGCGCCCCGACGTTGCGGACCGCCTCCACATGCAGCGCCCGGAACCGCCCATCGTCGTCGACCGCGATCGTCACCCGGTTGTCGTGGTCACGGGCGTGGCGGGTCAGCGTGAGCGACTCGCTGCGGTCCTCGACCCACTTGAGCGGGCGCCCCAGCTGCAGTGCGGCGAGCACGACGAGCATCTCGTCCTCGCCCTGGTGGTCCTTGACCCCGAAGCCGCCGCCCACGTCGGGAGCGACCACCCGGATGCGGTGCTGCGGCAGGTCCGTGGCGGCGGCGATGAAGTCCCGGACCGCGTGCGGCGCCTGGGTGGAGCACCACACGGTGAGCTTCCCCCGATGGTCGCCGGGGGCCGGGGGCGCCACGACGACGCCCCGGGTCTCCATGGGCGTGCCCGCCACGCGCCCGATCCGGAGGTCGGCGGTGATCACGTGGTCGGCGTCGTCGAGCACGGTGCGGAGGTGGTCCTCGTCGTCGCCGGTGGACCACCGGGCCATCACGTTCGTGCCCTGCTCCGGGTACAGGAGGGGGGCTCCGTCGGCCATGGCCGCATCGGTGCCCACGACGGCCGGCAGTTCCTCGACGTCCAGGCGCACCCGCGCGGCGGCGTCCTCGGCGGCGTACCGCGTCGGGGCCACGACCACGCCGACCGGTTCACCGAAGTAGCGGAAGCGGCGGTCGACCACCGGATGGCTGTGCTGGAACTGACCGGGCAGGTGCCACAGCACCGGGATGGGGGAGTAGCGGTCCAGGAACGCCTCGGGCCCCAGCACGACGACGTCGGGGTCCGTGATCGCGCTCGTGTCGAGGCCCCGGTAGATCCCGTGGGCGACCGGGCTGCGCAGGACGGTGGCCTCGAGCAGGCCCGGGAGGTGCAGGTCGTCGGTGAACGTGCCGCGCCCGGCGAGCAGCCGCAGGTCGTCGAGTCGGGGCACGCGCCGGCCGATCCAGCTCATCGGCCTGCCTCCGCCCGGGCGGCGGCCCCCTCGTCGGCGTCGGCCAAGGCCCGCCGCCCGGCCGCCCGCACGTTGACGTAGCCGGTGCAGCGGCAGAGGTGCCCGCCGAGCACCTGGTCGAGCGCCTCGTCCGCGTCGAGGCCGTCCCGGATCGCGGCGGTCATGGACACGACGATCCCCGGCGTGCAGAACCCGCACTGGAGCCCGTGCTCCTCGTGCAGTGCCCGGGCCACCTGTTCCGGGGTGCCGTCTGGCCGGACCGCCAGGCTGTGGACGGTCTCGACGTGGGTCCCGTCCGCCTGTGGCGCGAGCACCAGGCAGGACCGGACCGCCACGCCATCCAGGAGCACCGTGCACGCGCCGCAGCTGCCGTGCTCGCACGCCACGTGGGTGCCGGTCGCGCCAGCGTGGTGGCGGAGGAGGTCGCTCAGCAGCGTGCGGACCTCGACCGTCGCGGCGCACGGCGCACCGTCGACGGTCAGCCGCACCGTCCGGGTGCGGTCGCGAGCGGTCATGCCGCGGCTCCGTCCGGGACGGCCTCGCCGGGTCGGTCGGTCGGCCCGGGGCGCAGGTCGCCGAGCGCGACCCGCAGGGTGGCGCCGGCCAGGGCCCGGCGATGCGCCGGCGTGGCGTGCGGG
>JAEZAI010000561.1 GCA_023427825.1 Actinomycetes bacterium | reverse complement strand
CTGGCGGACTTGCCGCCACCACCACCGCCGCCGCCGGAGCCGGCCTGGCCGGCCGTGCCCGCGGTGCCGTTGCTGGGCGTGTAGAGGTCGTTGGCGACGATGGCGTTGCTGCCCGCACCACCTGCGTTGCCGGCGTTGCCGACGCCACCGGGGTTGCCGCCACCGGCACCGTCGCCACAGCCGAACGCACTGCCGCAACCGCCGCCGCCGCCGGAGCCGGCCGCCGGACCGGCACCGTTGGCGCCGCCGGAGCCCGCATCCCAGTAGTCGCCGCCGGTGCCGCCCTTGCCGCCCGAGTACGTGGCACAGCCGCCGCCGTTGCCGCCGGAGCCGGGGCTGCTGGGACCGCTGGCGTTGTTGCCCCCGGCGCCGCCGCAGCCGCTCGTGGCCTGGGCCGGCACGGCCGAGGAGGCGCTGGCGCCGGCGACGCCGGGCTGCGCGGTGACCGTGGAGAGCGTGACGTTCACGACGGACAGGCCCAGGGCACGGATGCCGTAGGCGCTGCTACCGGCGCCGGTCGGCGTGCCGCTGTTGACGTTGGCGTTCTCGACGTTGACGAACGAGCCGCCGTTCACGAGGACGCCCGTGGCCTGGGGCCCGACGCCGCCGCCCACGATGGTGGTCGCGGCGTCGTTGTCACCGATCGAGATGCCGGTGGAGCCGCCGGTGACGAGCACGCCGACGGCGTTGCCGGACGTCCGGGTGACGCCCTGGATGCTCACACCGCTGATGCTCGAGTTCGACACGGCGTTGAAGGTCACCGGAACCGTCGTGCCGGAGCCGTAGATCGTGGTCACCTGGTCGGCGCCGAAGTCGGAGAGGTCCTGCTTGAATCCGCCGATGATCTCCATGCCCGAGGGCACCGAGATGGTCTCGGTGTAGGAGCCGCCGGCGATGCGCAGCGCATGGATGCCGTTGGCCGACGCGTTGGTGAGCGCCTGGTTGATCGTCGAGCAGGGGGTGAGCTTGGGGCCGCAGCCGGAGCCCGTGGAACCGGTCGGGCGCACGTAGTACTTGGGGTTCGGGTCCACGTTGGCGGTGATCGTGATCCCCGGCGAGGTGGACGAGCCCTCCGAGTTCGTCATGGTGAGCTTGGCGACGTAGACGCCCGGGTTGACGTAGACGTGGGAGGTGTTGGGACCCGACTCGGTGGCGCTGCCGTCGCCGAAGTCCCACGAGTACGTGAGGCCGGTGCCGGTGCCCGGCGACGAGCCGGTCGACTCGAAGTCCACGACCAGCGGCGCATCGCCGACCGTGGGCGACGCCCCGGCGACGGCGGTCGGCTCGCCCGACGGCGCGGCCGTCGTGGTGGTGGTGGTCCCACCGCCACCCGGATCAGGAGCCGGGGTCACGCAGGCGGTGGCAGCGAGCGCCACCGTCCCGACCACGACCAACAGCAGGTGCCGAACAGCCCGAACGCCCATCATCATCCCCTCCAACCGCGCACAGCCCGCACGGCGTGAACAACCGTTCACCGTTGTACCAGTGTCGGCCGTCACGGTCAATGAAGGCCATTCGTCCAGCGGGTGACACCCGGTGACGAACGCCTGCCACATCCGCGGCTGCGCGGCAACGGCGTCACGCTCGACCGGGCCGTTGTACGCGCGGGTGTCGACCTGCCACCATTCCCCGACCGATCTGACGCCGCGTCAGCTCCGAGCACCCCCGGGAGATCCGTCGTGCCCACCGACATCGTCATCGTCAGCGCCGCCCGCACGCCCATCGCCACCGCGTACAAGGGTTCGCTCGCGGGCGTCGACGCGTTCCAGCTCTCGGAGGTCGCCATGGGCGCGGCGGTCGAGCGCTCCGGGGTTCCCGCCGAGCTGTTCGAGGACATCGGCTGGGGCGAGTCGTTCCAGGGCGGCGGCAACATCGGCCGCTACGCAGCGAACCAGCTCGGCCTGCACAACGTCCCCGGCGTGGCCACCCAGCGCTGGTGCGCCTCGGGCATGGCCGGCACGCAGTGGGTCGCGGCCAACATCGCCGCCGGGATGATCGACGCCGGCATCGGCGGCGGCGTGGAGTCCATGTCGACGGCCCCGACGGGGGCGAAGGGCGGCGAGTTCTGGCTGTCGCCCGCCAACCTCGAGACCGAGGACGCCCCGCCGTTCAACACGGCCAAGGGCGTCGGCGACAACGCCGCCCGCATGGCCGGCGTGAGCCGCGAGGAGGCCGACGAATGGGCCTACCGGTCCCACATGAACGCGGTGCGGGCGATCGACGAGGGGCGCTTCAAGAACGAGATCGTCCCGGTGACGCTCCCCGACGGCTCGCTGTTCGAGGTCGACGAGCACCCCCGCCGCAACTCCACGCTCGAGAAGCTCGCGTCGCTGCCGCTGCTCAACGCCGACGACGAGGGCGCCACGACCACGGCCGGCAACGCCTCCGGTCTCAACGACGCCGCCGCAGCGCTCGTGCTCACGTCCCGCGACTTCGCCGAGGCGAACGGGCTGACCCCGCTGGCGGTGATCCGCGGTTGGGCCTCGGTGTCGCTCACGCCCGCCGAGACCGGCCTCACGCCGAGCCTCGCCATCAGCAAGGCGCTCGACAAGGCCGGCCTGTCGCAGTCCGACATCTCGAGCTTCGAGATCAACGAGGCGTTCGCCTCCGTCACGGTCGCCGCGATCAAGCGGCTCGGCCTCGACCCCGAGAAGGTGAACGTGAACGGCTCCGGCTGCTCGCTCGGTCACCCGATCGGCTGCACGGGCGCCCGCATGATCGTCACGATGATCAACGAGCTCGACCGCACCGACGCGCAGTTCGGTGCCGTCGCCATGTGCGCCGCGGGCGGCATGGGTTCCGCCACGATCATCGAGCGGGTCTGAACCACCGCACCGCGAGCGAGTCGCCCGACGCGACGCCGCGCCAGGCCTGAGCCCCGACGCGCGACAGGCCTGAGCCCCCGGAGCCCCCGGACAGGGCGTGGGAGATCCGGACGGATCCAGAACGACCGCTTGAGATCCGACCGCGCCCGCGCGTAAAGTTAGAACGCGTTCTAGTTCGGGGGTCGGCCCCCGGATCGCCAGGACCGACCCGACCAGCACACCCGAGCAGGGGGACCTCAGCGTGGAATTCGGCATCTTCTCGAACGGCTACGTGCCCGGGCCGGCGGCCCACGACAGCGAGTCCGAGCACCTCGCCCTGATGCGCGAGATCGAGCTCGCCATCCACGCCGACAAGCACAACTGGAAGTACGTCTGGTTCGGCGAGCACCACGCGCTGACGGAGTACAGCCACCTGTCGGCGCCGGAGGTCGTGATCGGCTACGTCGCCCACGCCACCGAGCGCATCCACCTGGGCACGGCGATCATGAACATCTCGCCGCGGGTCAACCACCCGGTCCGCTCGGCGGAGCGCGCCGCGGTCATGGACCACCTCACGGGCAACCGGTTCGAGTGGGGCACGGGTCGCGGGGCGGGCAGCCACGAGATCGCGTCGTTCAACATCCTGGACAAGAACTCCACCAAGGCCGAGTGGGAGGAGGTGGCCCCCGAGATCCCGCGCATGTGGGAGGAGGAGGACTACGAGTTCCACGGCGAGCACTTCGAGGTGCCGTACCCGCACAACATCCTCCCCAAGCCGTACGGCAAGGGCCACCCGCCGATCTGGATGGCGTGCGGCAACCCGCCGAGCTTCGCCCGCGCCGGCGAGCTGGGCCTGGGCGCCATCGCCTTCAACTTCGAGCCGATCTTCGACATGAAGGGGCGCCTCGACGCCTACAAGGAGGCTGCGGCCGCCTGCACCGAGCCGCTCGGCCAGTACCAGAACAACAACATCATGATGACCAACGCGGTCGTCTGCCTGAACGATCGCACACGAGCCCGTGAGATCGCCATGAGCCGCGGTCGCGGCTACCTCAACACGATGGTCGCCCTGTACCACGACACCATGCCCAAGCGCGAGGGCGCCCCGGTGTGGCCGCAGCCGCCGTTCCGCATCCCCGACGAGGAGGTGCTGGACCACCTCATCGCCGGTGGCTGGATGCTGTGCGGCACCCCCGAGGAGGTGCTCGAGCAGGTGAACAACTACCAGTCCGTCGGCGTCGACCAGCTGGTGTTCGGCTTCCCGCCCGAGGGCGTGACGCACGAAGAGAACCTGGAGATGATCGAGCTGTTCGGCAGCCAGGTCATCCCCGAGTTCGACAAGGACCCGGTGCACTCGACCACCCGCATGCGCGAGACGGCCAAGCCCAAGTACCAGCGCTGGAACCAGCCGTTCTCCGAGGTCGTGATCGAGGCCGAGCCCGTGCTGCCGGAGTCCGCAATCATCCAGTACTGATCGTCGGGCGCCCCTGCGCAGGAGCGGTCCGGCTGCCAGACTCGGCCGGGGGGACCGGACGCACAGGGGGCCGAGATGGCAGCGGACGTGGTGATCACTGGTGGGACCGTCGTCGACGGGACCGGGACGCCCGGGCGGCGGGCGGACGTGGCGATCGTCGACGGCGTCGTCGCCGAGGTGGCCGAGCGCGTGGACGTGCCGGCGGGCGCCAGGGTGATCGACGCGTCGGACCGCGTGGTCACGCCCGGCTTCGTGGACGTGCACACGCACTACGACGCGCAGGTCTTCTGGGACCCCGACCTGACACCGTCGGTCCACCACGGCGTGACGTCGGTGGTGGCCGGCAACTGCGGCTTCAGCATCGCCCCGATCACGCCCGAGACCACCGGTCTGCTGGCGCGGACCCTGCAGCACGTCGAGGACATGAGCCTGGACACCCTCACCGTGGGCGTGCCGTGGGACGAGTTCGAGACGTTCCCCCAGTACCTCGACGCGGTGGAGCGCCGCTCCCCCGCGCTCAACTTCGGTTGCTACGTCGGGCACACCGCGCTGCGCCTGTGGGCGATGGGTGACGAGGCGTACGAGCGCGAACCCACCGACGACGAGCTCGGCCGCATGCGTGCTGCCGTGGCCGACGCGATGGCGGCGGGGGCCATGGGCTTCGCCACGAGCGCCTCGCCCACCCACAACGGCGACGGGGGTCGGCCGGTGCCGAGCCGGCGCGCGGACCTGGACGAGCTCCGCACGCTGATGGCGCCGCTGCACGACGCGGGTCGCGGCGTGGTCGCCATGCTGCCCGGCGGCGTGTTCTCCAACGAGCAGGTCTTCGACCTGCAGCGAGAGGTCGGGCGACCGTTCACCTGGACCGCGCTGCTCACGATCAAGGGCATCCCGTACCACGAGCGAGTGATCCAGGAGCACGACGCCGCCCGCGCCGCCGGCGTGGACGTCTGGCCGCAGGTCTCCTGCCGCCCGCTGGTGTTCCAGGTGAACCTCGAGGAGCCGTTCACGCTCAACACCCGTGACACGTTCCGGGAGCTCATGGGCGGCACTCGGGAGGAGCGCCTGGCCGCGTACCGGGACCCGGCGTGGCGCGAACGGGCGCGGGCGGACCTCGAGGGCCGGGGCTTCCTGCCGTTCAACTTCTCGTCCCTGTCGGTGGCCGAGTCCGACCGTCACCCCGAGCTCGTCGGCCGGGGCGTGGTCGGCATCGCCGAGGAGCGCGGGTGCGGCCCGCTCGACGTCCTGCTGGACCTGTCGCTCGAGGACGACCTGCGCACGCGGTTCTGGTCGGTGCTCGCCAACGACGACCCCGACGCGATCGAATGGCTGCTGCCCCGCGACGGCGTGCTGCTCGGCCTGGCCAACTCGGGCGCCCACGTGAGCCAGCTGTGCGACGCGTGCTTCAGCACCGACCTGCTCGGCAACTGGGTGCGCGACCGCGGCGTGATGCCGCTGGAGCGCGCCGTGCACAAGCTGACCGCGGAGCCCGCCCGTGTGTTCGGGCTGGCCGACCGGGGCGTGCTCGAACCCGGGCGGGCGGCGGACGTGGCCGTGTTCGACCCGGCGACGGTCGCCCCCGGCCCGCTGCGACGGATCGTGGACTTCCCGGCCGACGGCGAGCGGCTGACCGCGGACCGTCCGGTCGGCATGGACCACGTGCTCGTCAACGGCGTGCCGGTGCGCCTGGACGGCGCCCCCACCGGCGAGCGGCCGGGCACGGTCCTGCGCAGCTGACATCATCGGGACATGGGAACGCCCGAGCTCACCTCCCTGGACGCCCACACCGGCGGCCCCCACCCGCGGGACCGCGCCTCGCTGCTGCACCGCGCCGCTCGTCGCCTGCTGGCCGCCCCCTCACCGGTGCTCGATCGCCTGATCGGCGCGCCGCCGATCGTGGTCGACGGTCGCGTGCTCGACCGGCGGGTGCAGGCGCTGCTGACCCTGGGCGAGCGGCTGGCCACGTCCACCGAGTCGGCCCGGTCGTTCGACGTGGCCGAGCGCCGGCGGCAGATGGACCGCATGTCGATGGCGGGCATGCCCCGGCGCCAGGGCCTGCACGTCCTCGAGCGCCGGATCGAGGGACCGGCCTCGGAGCTCGCGCTGCGGATCTACCGGCCGTTCGGGCTGGCGGCGACACCGCCGGCGATCGTGTACCTCCACGGCGGCGGATGGGCCGTCGGCTCGCTCGACTCGTACGACGGCACCTGCCGGCTGGTCGCCGCGGACGCCGGGTGCGTGGTGGTCAACGTGGCGTACCGGCTCGCACCGGAGCACCCCTACCCGGCGGCGTTCGACGACTCCGTCGCCACCTACCGCTGGGTGATCGCCCACTCGAGGGAGCTCGGCATCGACCCGGAGCGCGTGGGCC
>JAEZAI010000492.1 GCA_023427825.1 Actinomycetes bacterium | reverse complement strand
GGCTGGACGTGGTGCGGCGCGTCGTCGACGTCGCCGCGCGCGTGCTGGCACCGGGCGGGGTGCTGCTCGTGGAGCTGGGCGGGGAGCAGGACGAGGCGCTGGCGCCCGATCTGGAGCGCGCCGGCTTCAGCGAACCGTGGACCTGGCACGACGACGAGGGCGACCTGCTCGGCCTCGCCGCCCGTCGCCCCCGCTGACCACCGCGCCGGGCCCCGATCCCGTTCCCGACGCCACTGGACGACCGTGGCGGTACTCCGATGTCACGAGGACCCTGTGGAGCGTCGAGATCGGCGCGTGGCCACGTCTCGTCCCACTTCGTCGGAGGTGCTGGCGTCCGATCCCACCGGTACGGGGTAGGTTGCGCCCCGAGACAACCTGACCTGTTCCCCGAGAGGACGTTCCATGGCCTTCGAACTCCCGCCCCTTCCGTACGCCCAGGACGCGCTGGCGCCCCACATCTCCGCCGAGACGCTCGAGTACCACTACGGCAAGCACCACCAGACCTACGTCACCAACCTCAACAAGCTGGTGGAGGGCACGGAGTTCGAGAACGCCACGCTCGAGGACGTGATCCTCAAGTCCGACGGCGGCATCTTCAACAACTCCGCCCAGGTCTGGAACCACACCTTCTACTGGAACTCCATGTCGCCCGACGGCGGCGGTGCCCCGACCGGCGAGGTCGGCGACGCGATCAGCTCCGCCTTCGGTTCCTACGACGACTTCAAGGCCAAGTTCGCCGAGGCCGCCACCACGCAGTTCGGCTCCGGCTGGGCCTGGCTCGTCGACAACGGCTCGGGCCTGGAGGTCATGAAGACCTCCAACGCCGACCTGCCCATGAAGCACGGTGCCAAGGCGCTGCTCACGATCGACGTGTGGGAGCACGCGTACTACATCGACTACCGCAACGCCCGACCGAACTACATCTCCACGTTCCTGGACAGCCTGGTCAACTGGGACTTCGTCGCCCAGAACCTCGGCCAGGCCTGATCCAGAGCGATCTCCGACCGGCCCCGCCCGCTGCGCGTCGCGCGCGGGGCGGGGCCCTGTCGCGTCCGGGCGCCGGCGCGGTCGCGCCACCCCGCTGCGGCGGCGGCCGGTCAGGCCCGGGCGATCTCGACCCGGGCGTCGTTGAACAGCGCGCCGCCCACCGTGACCTCGACGTCGTCGCTCACCAGCGCGTTGGCCGTGAGGCCCGACTCGACGTGGCGGCGCCAGAGGCCCTTGGGGATCACGACCACGCCGGGACGCACGGACGCGTCGACCACGGCCGGCAGCCGGATCTCGGCCCGGTCGTTGAAGACTCGGACCTGGTCGCCGTCGCCCACGCCCCGCGCCGCTGCGTCGTCGGGGTGCAGGGTCACCACCGGGCGGGGCGGGTCGTACTCGCCGAAGATCGAGTTGATGGTCCTGGTCGTCGCCGGGCTCAGCAGCGTGAGCGGATGGCGGTCGGGGGCGTCGGCCGGGTCGAGGTCCCGGTAGACCGGCACGCGGTCGGACCCCGGGCCGAGCACCAGGTGGGCGCGACCGCCGTCCGGGACGGTGGTGCCGGGCTCGCCGGGTGCCCCGAACTGCACGACCCCGCGCGGTCGGGTCCGCACCGGGCGATCGGGCACCGGCGGCGGAGGGATCTGGTCGATCGCGTAGCCGTCGAGTCCCAGGCGCTCCGCCAACCCCTCGGCCACCTCGGCGTTGGTCCACGACTCGCCGACCGCCGGGATGACCGGGTGGATGGGCGAGGCCGCGTAGGCGCCGTAGCCGACGGCCACGTCGCGGCCCGACTCGAAGTACGTCGTGGCGGGCAGGACGATGTCGGCGAGCGCAGCGGTGTCGGTCATGACCTGCTCGTGGACGACCGTGAACAGGTCCTCGCGCGCCAGGCCGGCCAGCACCTTGCGCTGCTCGGGCGCCATCACCGCGGGGTTCGCCCCCTGCACGAACAGCACGTGGATCGGCGGGTCCGCTCGCAGCAGGTCCTCGCCGATGCGGTTCATGTTGAGGATGCGGGCGTGGCCGGGTGAACCGGGCAGCGGCGGGAGCACGTCGTCGTCGGCGGCGGACGACGTGGACTGGACGACGCCCGAGCCGACCGTGCCGAACTGGCCGGCCAGCACCCACGCCGCCAGTGCCGCCCGGATGGAGCTCCCACCGTTGCGGTTGCGCTCCATGCCCCACCCGATCCGCAGCATCCCGGGACGACGGGTGCCGACCAGCTCGGCCAGGGCGGTGACGGCCGCGGCGGGGATGCCGCAGACCTCGGCCGCGCGCCGGGGATCCCACTCGCGGGCCGCCGCCAGGTACTCGTCGGTGCCGTCGGTGTTGGCGTCGCAGAAGGCGCGGTCCACCAGGTCGAGGCGCTCCAGCTCGTTCGCCAGCGCCAGGGCCAACGCCACGTCGGTGCCCGGCCGCACCGCCAGGTGCAGGGCCGCCCGGGCCGCCGTCGGGGTGCGGCGGGGGTCCACCACCACGATCGCCGCGCCCCGGGCCCGGGCCTCGACGAGCAGCGGGGTCAGGTGGGTGTTCGACGCCGAGGGGTTCGCGCCCCACAGCACGACCAGGTCGGAGCTCGCGACATCGAGCGGATCGGCCGACGCCATGTTCGGGAACGTGGCGTGCCAGGCGATGGCGGCGGTGGCGGCGCAGATCGTGTGGGCGACCGCCGAGGTGCCCAGCTCCAGGAACAGCCGGGTCGACAACCGGTCCGAGAACGTGGGGGCCGAGGAGTTGTAGAGGAACGGCACCACGGACGCCGGACCGTGGTCACGGACCGCGTCGCGGATCGACTCGGCGGTGCGGTCGAGCGCCTCGCTCCACGAGATCGGCTCGAACCGGCCGGAACCCTTCGGACCGGTGCGCACGAGCGGGGTGTGGATGCGCTCGGGGCTGTGGACACGGTCCGCGCTGCGGCGGACCTTGGCGCAGATCCATCCGTCGGTCAGCGGGTTGGACACCTCGACCGGCGCCGCATCGATCCGCTCGATCCGCTGGAACGGACCGGACCCGCTGACCGTCACGTCGAGGGTGCAGGCATCGGGGCAGTCGAGGGGGCACGCCGTGATGACGGAGCGCAGCTCGGGCACGTCCAGGCGGGTCATGGCCCAAGGCTCCCACGACCGGGCGGGCGGGCGCCGCCGGGTTCCGGGTGGCTCCCTGCCGGGCGCTAGCGTCGCCCGGCGTGCCCGGTCCGCGCGAGGCGCCGCCCGCGCCCCCGGCCGACCCGCCCGGCCTGTGGGACCCGGCCCACCGGTGGGTGCTCGTCGGGGTGACGTGCCTGATCACCGTCGTGGCCATCGAGGCCATGGCGGTGAGCACGGTCATGCCCGTGGTCGAGGACGACCTGGGCGACATCTGGCTCTACGGCTGGACGTTCTCGGCCTTCTCGCTGGGCGACCTGGTGGGCATCGTGCTCGGTGGCCGGGCCGCCGACCGGGTGAAGCCGGTCCTCCCGCTGCTCGTCGGAGTGGCCACGTTCACCGCGGGACTCCTGATCGGCGGGTTCGCCCCGTCGATGTGGGTGCTGGTGCTCGGCCGGGCGCTCCAGGGCGTGGGGGCCGGGGTGGTCCCGGCGGTGTCGTACGTGTGCGTGGGCCGTGGGTTCCCGGCCTCGATCCACCCGAAGGTGTTCGCGGTGATGTCGACCGCGTGGATCGTGCCGTCGCTGGTCTCGCCGCTGCTCGCGTCGGGCGTGGCGACCGCGTTCGGATGGCGCTGGGTGTTCCTCGGCCTGGTGCCGGTCATGGGCCTGGTCGTGTGCCTGGCGGTGTTCTCGCTGCGCGGGATCGGTGCCCCCGACGAACCGAGCGAGGAGGCCGCCCCGATCGCGCGGACCGTGCGGTTGGCGGTCGGTGCCGGGATGGTGCTCGGCGGCCTCACCATGGAGCACCCGCTGTGGATCGTCGGCCTGGTGCTCGCGGGCGGGGTGGTGGCGGTGCCGGCGCTGCGCACGCTCGTCCCGACCGGCACCTTCCGTGCCGCCCGGGGCCTGCCGGTGGTCGTGCTCGTCCGCGGCGTCCTGACGTTCGCCTTCTTCTCGGCCGACGCCTTCGTGTCGCTCGCGCTGACCTCGGTGCGTGGCACGTCCACGCTCTACGCGGGCATGGTGCTCGCCGCCGCGTCGCTCACGTGGACCGCCGGCAGCTGGTTGCAGGCACGGCAGATCGCGGTGTGGGGTCCGGCCCGCCTGGAGCGCCTCGGCGCGGTGTGCCTGGTGGCGGGCTCGGTGCTCTACGCCGTGTGCCTGTTCTCGGCGGTGCCGGTGCCGTTCTGGTTCCTGGCGTCCGCGATCGCCGGGTTCGGAATGGGGACGGCGTACTCGCCGCTGTCGGTCGTCGCGCTCGAACGGGCGGAGCCGGGTCGTGAGGGCGCAGCCACCTCGGCCCTGCAGCTGAACGACATCCTCGGCGTGGCGCTGGGCACCGGCCTGGCCGGCGTCGTCGTCACGGTCGGGGACCGCATCGGCGCGGACCGGCTGCCCACCATGGCGGTCATCTTCCTGGGTGCCGCCGCCGTCGCCGTCGTCGTGGCGCTGCTGGCGCCGCGGCTGGGCGGCCCGTCGCTGCCGCGACCGGCCGCGCACGCCTGAGCCGATCCCCGACCGGGCCGGCACGGCCCGAGCCGGCCGACGAGTAAGACCGGTTCAGCCGAAACGCAGGCGGTCCATCTCCCAGAACGCCCGCAGCGCGACGACCTTGCCGTCGTCGTCGACCTTGTAGGTGAACACGCCGTCGGTGTGGACGACCGTGCCGTCGGGCATGCGGGTGGAGAT
>JAEZAI010000374.1 GCA_023427825.1 Actinomycetes bacterium | reverse complement strand
GGGGGGGCCGCCGGCCCCCCCCACGGGTGCGGGTCTTCGTGTCAGCTGGCGTCGCTGCGCACGGCCGACACCTCGAACTCGAGGGTCACCTTCTCGCTGACGAGGACGCCGCCCGTATAGAGCGGTGCGTTCCAGTTGACACCCCAGTCCTGGCGATTGACCGTCGCGGAGCCCTCGAGGCCGATGCGCTGGTTGCCCATGGGGTCGACAGCTGCGCCGGTGTAGTCGAAGTCGACGGTGACGGCCTTGGTGGTGCCCTTGATCGTCAGGTCGCCGGTGACGCGGAACCGGTCATCGCCCAGCGCCTCGACCGCGGTGGAGGCGAACATGATCTCCGGGTAGGTCTCCGGGTCGAAGAAGTCGTTGCTGCGCAGGTGGGCGTCGCGGTCGGCGTTGCGGGTGTCGATGCTGTCGACGCGGATGACGAGCGACAGGTACGAGTCCGACGGGCGCTCGGCGTCGAAGTAGCCGCTCCCCTCGAACTCGTTGAACGAGCCGCGGACCTTGGTGACCATGGCGTGGCGGGCGGCGAACCCGATCCGGCTGTGGGTCGGGTCGATGGCGTAGAGCCCCGTGACGCTGGCCGGTGCGGTGGTGGGGGCGGTGGTGGTGCTCATTTGTGGTGCTCCTCGGAAGTGGTTGACACTTCAACTAACAGAGTTGACGCGTCAACCATTCCCGCTACTGTGGGAGAGCATGACCGAGTGGCTGAACGAGCGCGAGGTACGTGCATGGCGGGCACTGCAGTTCATGCAGATGCGCCTCGAGGCGGCCCTGGCCCACCAACTCGCCGCCGACAGCGACCTCTCCTATCCCGACTACGTCGTGCTGGTCGCGCTCACCGACCACGACGAGGGCCGGCTCCGCCAGTTCGAGCTGTCACGGTCCCTCGGCTGGGAGAAGAGCCGGACGTCGCACCACGTGCGGCGCATGGCCGAGCGCGGTCTGGTCGAGAGGATCCCGTGCGGCGAGGGTCGCCGGGGCGCCTTCGTGATCGTCACCCGTGCCGGGCGCGAGGCGCTCGCTGCGGCGGCGCCCGGTCACGTCGCCACGGTGCGGCGCCTCTTCGTCGACCGGCTCACCGCCGAACAGCTCGACGTCATCGCGGACGCGGCCGAGACCGTCCTGACCGCGCTCGACGGCCCGCCCGAGCGGTGACCCCAGCCCCGAGCACGGCTGACCTTGCCCAGGCGGTCAGGTGCGGACGGGGGCGACGAGGCACGGTGCGACCGACGCCGCCACGATGCTCGCCGCTGTCGCACCGAACTTGGCGCGTGTCATCCCGGAGCGGGCGTGCGTGGTCAGCGCCACCAGTCCAGCGGGACGCTGGTCGAGGTAGCGCTGCACCCCGCCGGCGGGACTGATCGGATCGCTGGTCACCACACCCTCGATCGCCCCGATGACCGGACGCCACCGCTCGACGAGCGCGTCGACGTAGGCCTGGGCGTCGACATCGGTGCCGTAGGGGCTGCGGACGCTCTCGGGGCGCAGCGGCTCGGGCGTGTCCTCCTCGCTCGTGAGGACCGTCAGCGACATGCCGAGCGCCTGGGCCCAGCCCGCTGCGAACGGCAGCACCTGCTCGGAGTCCTCGGACCCGTCCACGCAGGCGACGACACGCGGAACCGACAGCGGCTCGGGCCAGTCGCGGGGACGAGGCGACCAGCCGGGGTTGTCACCGGCAGGACCGAGCACGATGACCGGGTCCGGCGACGCCTCGACGACGGAACGGGCTGCCGACCCGATGAACGCACCGCTGACGCGGCCCCGACCGTGCGTCGCCATGCACACGACGGTCCCACCGAGCTCGGCGGCGCGCTCGCCGATGACCTGTGCGACCTCGCCTTCGGTCCGGACGCACACGCGGTCGTCGCCGGGGTCCACGTCGAGGGCTGCAGCGCCGTAGACCCGGGCCCGTCCGAGGTCGGTCTCCTTGTCGCTGGCGGCGACGCTGATCGTGGAGAGCGTCGCGTCGAAGCGCTGCGCCAGCACCCGGGCCGTCGGCATGACCTGCAGGGCGAGCTCGGAGCCGTCGAGCGGCACGAGCACGTTCGACACGTCCGGGACGACGAGCTGTTCGGCGGCCATGGGTCCAGCCTCGCGCGCAGGTCCGCCGGATGTCCGGGGGACCGGCAGCCCTTGCGGTGGCGTGCTGAGGCGTCGAGGCTGCAGAGCCAGGCGCGCGCAGCGCCGGGCGAGAGAAGGAGGTGACGGCTGTGACGTCGAACGTGCTGCTGGGCCCGGTTCCGCTGCTCGAGCTGTCCGACTACGTGGCGGCCGGCGGCCTGACGGGGCTGCACACCGCACGCTCGATCGGGGCGTCAGCGATCATGGAGGAGATCTCCCGGTCCGGTCTCCGGGGCCGGGGCGGCGGGGGGTTCCCGACCGGTGACAAGTGGCGCTCGATCGCCGGCGCGGGCGGCGGTCGTCACTACGTGGTCGCCAACGGTGCCGAGGGGGAACCCGCCACGTTCAAGGACCGGACGCTGATGCGCGCCGACCCGTTCCGCATCGTCGAAGGAGCACTCATCGCCGCAATCGCGGTCGACGCCGCCGGCGTGTTCATCGCGACGAAGGCATCGTTCGAACGCGAGGCTGCGAACCTCCGACGCGCCGTCGACGCGCTGCGCGACGCCGGTGTTCTCGGCGGCCTCGACGTGGCCGTCGTCACCGGGCCGGACGAGTACCTGTTCGGTGAGGAGAAGGCGCTCCTCGAGGTGATCGAGGGACGCGACCCTCTGCCCCGCGAGCTGCCCCCCTGGCAGCACGGTCTGTTCGCCACCGTGGCGATCGGCTGGGAGGCGGGGCGGGGCCCCGGAGAGGGTGACCCCGTGAGCAACCCGACGCTGGTCAACAACGTCGAGACGCTCGCCGCCGCAGCTCACATCGCTGCCGGCGATGCGGACTGGTACCGCACGATGGGGACGGACTCCTCACCGGGCACGATCCTCGTCACCGTCGTCGGCGACGTCACCACACCGGGCGTCCACGAGGTCGAGATGGGCACGCCGTTCGACGAGGTGCTCGAGCGCTGCGGCGGTCCGCGACCCGGCCGGTCGTTCAAAGCTGCGTTCTCCGGCGTGTCGAACGCCGTGCTCCCCGCCGCGGACTTCGACGTCCCGCTCACGTACGAGGACCTGGCGGCCAGAGGCTCCGGTCTCGGCGCCGCGGGCTTCGCCGTCTACGACGACCACCGAGACATGCTGGCCGTAGCCGCCGAGCTCAGCCGGTTCCTGTCCGTCGAGTCCTGCGGCCAGTGCCCGCCGTGCAAGCAAGGGTCGCTCGGCATCACCGAGAAGCTCGACGGTCTCGTCGCAGGCCGCGGCACCGAACGCGACCTCGGGCGGATCAACGCGATGCTGCGCTCCGTCACGGACGCGAACCGCTGCTACCTCGGCACCGAGGAGCAGATCGTCGTGTCGTCGATCCTGCGTACCTTCCCCGGTGACGTCGTTGCACACCTCGAAGGCGCGCCGCCGGCCGCCGCAGAGCTGGTCGCGCTCGTCAAGGACATCGCCGCGGACGGCACCGTGACCTACGACGAACGACACCGCACCAAGCGGCCCGACTGGACGTTCCCCGACAGCTGACGTCGCCGTGGGATCCGCCGACCAGGTCCACCAGCTGCTCTTCTGCGGCTGCCCGCTCGAGCTGACGGCCACAGCCGCGTAGATGGCGCTCGACGACGCGTTCGACCCGGAGGCCGTCCTCGCCCTCAGCGTCGTTGCGACCTTCGTGTTCGGCCTGAGCGGCGGGATGGCCGCGGTGCGTGCCGGACTCGACCTGTTCGGCGTCCTTGTGCTCGCCGCGGTCGTCGGTCTGGCCGGCGGCGTGACGCGGGACCTCCTGATCGGGATCGCGCCCACCACGTTCCGCGACGGCCGCTACCTCGCCGCGGTCGGTGCCGCCGGGCTCGTGTGCATCGCCGCTCACGCGCGCCTCGAGCGGATCGGCAGCGCCGTGCTGCTCTTCGACGCGATCGGACTCTCGCTCTTCTGCGTGACTGGGGCGACGACCGCACTCGCGTTCGGGCTCAGCGCACCCCAGGCCGTCATCCTCGGCGCCGTGACCGCCATCGGCGGCGGCATGCTCCGCGACGTCCTGCTGCTCGAGGTGCCCACCGTGCTGCGCAGCGAGCTCTACGCCGTGCCGGCGGTCCTGGGTGCTGCGGTCGTCGCCGTCGCTCATGCCTTCGGCAGCGACAGCGCGCTGTGGGCGCTCCTCGGTGCTGCGCTGTGCCTGGCGGTGCGCCTGTTCGGGATGCGGTACCGGGTCGATCTCCCGAGCGCGCCGGTGCGGTGGCGGCGCCAGCGCTGACCGGCCGACCAACGCCTGCGCTGGTGTGGGAACGCGGGCCGACCCCCCTGACTGAGCTCGGTCGGCGTTCAGATGTCGACGCCGTCGACCGCAACGCGCCGGCGTGAGTCCGGAGACCCCACGGGAGGCCCACCCCGCGCTAGCGAGCGTCGAGTGGTCGTCGAGCGGCTCGCGGTGCACTGGGGACACCGAAGGAGGTTCCCCGTGCTCGTCGGAGTCAGCATCCCCCAGACCGGCCGTCTCGCCGACGTGGCGACCGTCCGCGCCGCGGCGCTCGCCGCGGAGTCGCTCGGCTACTCGTCGTTGTGGGCCATGGATCCGCCACCCGGGACCGGGGCGCTCGACCCGGTTGGCGTGCTGACGGTCGCGGCAGCGGCCACGACCTGCATCGGCCTGGGGACCAGCGTCCTCGCCGCACCGTCCTACCCCGGCCCGCAGCTCGCACGGGCGATCCGCACGCTTGAGCTCGCGAGCCAGGGCCGGCTCACGGTGGGACTGGGTCTCGGCGCAGCAGGACGGCACGTGGTCGGCGGCGCCAGCCGCGTGGACGCCCTGGAGTCGACGCTCGACCTGCTCGAGGCCGCGGCGCCGCCGACGGGCACCCGTCCGCGGTCCCCCGTGCTCCTCGCCGCGTCGACCTCGGCCGGGTTCGAGCGCATCGCCAGCCGGGCGGACGGCTGGAACCCGAGGGACCCCACCCCGGACGAGCTCCGGGCCGGTTGGGCGGCCATCCGCGACCACGCCGCACGGGCCGGGCGTGACCCCGACCGGCTCCGGCTCGTCGTGCGCGTCACCGTCGACGTCACCGACGAACCCGCTGCCGGTGACCGCCGCGCGGGGGTGGGTTCGCCGGAGCAGATCGCCGAGGACCTGCGGGCGCTCGAGTCGGCCGGCGCTCAGGAGATCGTGCTCGGATGGCGCGACGACCCGTCGCTCGACCACGTGCTCGACCGGTGCGCCCGCGTCATCGAACGCCTGGAGCCGAACGGCCGCACCTGACGGCGTCGACCTGCCTCAGGCCAGTTCCCACCCGAAGGTCGCGGCCTCGGCACGAGCACGGTCCGCCAGCGCGAGGGCCTCCTGCGCCGTCGCCACCTCGACCGCTGCGGCCATCAGCCGGCGCCCTTCGGTCTCGTCACCCGACAGCCCCGCCACCACACCTTCGACGGTCAGCACGATCGACGCGTTCCACCCCTCCCGGTACCGGTCCAGGCGCCCGCGGGCGGAGTCGACGTGGCGATGGGCCCGGTCGATGTCGCCGTGGCGGGCGAGGTGGAGGGCCAGGCAGGCTTCGAAGGTCGGGGCGGCCGATCGACCGCCGACCTCGGTGTAGCGGTCGATGCCGGCCGTGAACGTCTCGACCGCCAGATCCAGGTCGCCCCGCCACGCGAGCGCCACGCCCTGGTGCATCAGGTTCTGTCCCGACCAGAACGAGAACTGCGCGTCGGGGTCCGCCTCCCTGCCGATCCGGGCGTAGCGCTCGACGTCCTCCCACCGACCGAGCGACATCGCGGTCGTCGCCGCGAAGCCGCAGATCGACGTGACGGCGAAGCGGTCGCCGGCAGCGCCCGCGAGCATGGCGTCGGCCTGCGCGATGGCGTCATCGGCGGAGATGTGGCCACAGGCCGCGTTGGTCCACATGGCGAACGTGCGCGCCACCATGGCCACCTCCTCACGGAGGCCCGATCCGGAGGGTGCGTCGGGGAGGAGCTCGATGCACTCGTTGAGCGAGCGGGCGGAGGCACCGACATCGCCGCGCATCCAGTGCAGGACCCCGGCGATCTGGTGCCCGCGAGCCCGCACCCAGGGGTCGTTGTCGTCGGCGGTGAGCTCCCAGTGCTGCTCCGCGATCGGGACGCCCTCCTCGATCCGGCTCGCGGTCGCGCAGGCCGACCACTCGAACCAGACGACGTCGAGCAGGACGTCGCGCTCGCCGTTCCGCTCGGCCAGCTCCTTGGCCCGGGCGATGAGCTCCGGGCGGTCGGCTCCCGAGAAGTAGCGCCGGGCGCGGGCGACCTCGAGCCAGCGGTAGATCGCCCGCAGCTCGGCCGCCTCGTCCTCCGGCGTCGACCCGCTGGTCCGGCGGAGGCGGATCGTCCTGAGCAGGAGGTCTTCCGCTGTCGCGTACGCGACGCGGCCGATCGCCACGTCCACCGCCGCCTCCAGGGCGTCGGCCGCGCGCCGGCCCACGCCGATCGGCGCGGCCTGCCAGAGGTGCTCGGCCAGGATCTCGGCGTCGTCGACGCCCGCGCCGGCGGCCTCGATCGCGTCCGCGACCCGCAGGTGCAGACGAGCCCGACGTAGGGGCGTCAGATCCTCGAGCAGCACCTCGCGGACCAGGGCGTGGCTGAAGCGCAGCGCCCCCGGGATCTCCGACGACTCCACGAGCAGCCGCTGGACCACCGCCGGCTCCATCAACTCGAGCACCTCGTCGAGCGGCGCGGCGAGCACCGCGGCGACCCGGTCGAGCGGCACGTCGCGCCCCACGACGGCCGCGACAGCCAACGCCTCGGCGGTCGGCTCGGGCAGGCGCGCCACGCGACGGCGGATGACGTCACCCACGGTGCTCGGCACGTGCGAGACGCCTTCTTCATCGATGAGGCGTGCGAGCTCGATCGCGTAGAAGGGGTTGCCCTCGGCCCTCGCCTGGACGGCCGCGGTGACCTCGGGGCTCGCGGGCTCCCCGGCCACGGCCTCCAGCAGCTCCGAGGTCGCCTCCGCGGTCAGACCCCGCAACCGCACCCGGCGGCTCGTGGCCCGTCTCGCGATCGCGGCCAGTGCGTCGGTCAAGGCGTCGTTGCGCCCCATCTCGAGCTGGCGCATGGTGCCGACGACGAGCACGCCACGCTCGAGCCGGGGGGCCAGGAAGCCGAGGAGCTCGAGCGAGGTCTCGTCGGCCCACTGCAGGTCGTCGAGCAGGACGACGACCGGCGCGGACGCTGCGGCTCGTTCGAGTGCGTCGGCCACGGACTCGAACCACTCGTAGCGGAACCGGTCGGCCTGGCCGGACACGAGCGACGCCTGGTCCCCGACGAGGTCGGCGACCGCGGGGAGCGGCTCACCGAGGGGCGCGGCGACCGAGCGGAGCGGGCCGAGCCACGGCCACAGGGCGGGGGCCGCGCCGCCCTCGTCCGAGCGGCCCCAGGTGACGAGGGCGCCCCGGTCCAGCGCCACGAGCCGCAGCTGCTCGGCCAGGCGCGTCTTGCCGATGCCCGGCTCGCCCTCGATCACCACGAACCGCGCGTCCCCGGGCGCTGCGTCGAAGGCGTCCACGAGCACGCCGATCTCCTCGTCGCGGCCGACGAACGGCGTGGCGCCGGACCCGACGCCCGCCGCACGGCCGGTCGCGGTGGGTCCGACGGCGTTCCAGGACGGCGGCGGAGCGGCATCCGGCGTGGCCGCCCCCGGAGGTGCGGCGACCGGTGCATCCGGGCGGTCGATCGACGGGTCCTGGGCGAGGATCGCCGTCTCCAGGTCGCGCAGCGGACGACTGGGCTCCAGCCCGAGCTCGTCACGGAGGTGCCGACCCGCATCGGCCAGGCTGCGCAGCGCGTCCGCCTGGCGCCCCGAGCGGTACAGGGCGAGCGCGTGCAGCTCCTGCAGGCGCTCCCGGAGCGGATGCGCCGCGACGAGCTCGCCCAGCTCCCCCGCCGCGGACGCGTGCCGCCCCAGGTCGAGCTCGGCAGCGAGGCGGTCCTCGATCGCCACCAGCCGGCGCTCCTCCAGGCGGGCTGCCATCCCCGCCGCGAAGTCCAGGTCGGCGAACTCCTCGAGCGCCCGCCCCCGCCACAGCGCCTCGGCCCGGAGCAGCTCCTCGCGCGCCGCGTCGGGTTCGCCGCCCTCGAGCAGGACACGACCTCGATCGGCCAGCGCCTCGAACCGGTGGTGGTCGACCTGGTCGTCGGAGACCTCCAGGCGATAGCCGCCGGCATCGAACAGCAGCGAGGCGGACCCGTCGAGCCTCCGTCGCAGGCGCGACACGTAGGTCTGGAGCGTCCCCACGGCCGACGCCGGGGGCTCGTCGCCCCAGATCGCATCCACCATCGCCTCGACCGTGACGGGTCGCGAGTCCGCGAGGAGGAGACGTGCGACGATCGTCCGCGGCTGTCGACCGCCCAGCTCGACCGCCGTCCCCTCGGCATCGAGGACCCGCAGCGGACCCAGCAGTCCGAACTGCATCACCGCGGCGAGCGTAGTGGAGGCCGGGTCGCGGACCGGATGGCTCGGAGCGTGGCGCGACACGGGTCGTCCGCTGGAGCGACCCCGTCCGGCCTGGGAGGCTCGCGAAATGGCCAGCGACATCTCACCGAGCCCCGTCCGCTACGAGGTCGCCGACCGCGTCGCCACCGTGACGCTGGATCGTCCGCACCGGCTCAACGCGTGGACCGGGCGCATGCACACCGAGTACCGGCGGTGCATCGCACGGGCCGAGGCCGACCCCGGTGTCCGCGCCATCGTGGTCACCGGCGCCGGTCGGGGGTTCTGCGCGGGTGCCGACACCGGTGCGCTCGAGCAGCACGCCGAGGCCGGGCGCTACGACGACGGGGTGCGGGAGCCGCTGGCCGAACCTGGCTACGGCATCCGCCCGGAGTTCGACCACGCCTTCGCGTTCCACTACGGGCTCTCCAAGCCGGTGATCGCCGCGATCAACGGCCCGGCGGCGGGCGTCGGGCTGGTGCTCGCCTGCTACTGCGACCTCCGGTTCGCCGCTGCGGGCGCCAAGCTCACGACCTCGGCGCCCCGGCTCGGGCTGCCCGCCGAGTACGGCCTGTCGTGGGTGCTCCCCCGTCTCGTCGGGATGGGCCACGCCGCCGACCTGCTCCTGTCGTCCCGGGTGGTGCTCGCGGAGGAGGCCGCCTCGATGGGGCTGGTCAACCGGGTGCTGCCGCCCGACGAGCTGATGGCCGCCACGTACGAGTACGCCCGCGCCCTTGCGACCGAGGTGTCGCCGGCGTCGGTGCGCGCCGCCAAGCACCAGCTGTACTCGGACCAGCACGACGATCTGGGTGCCTCGGTCGAGCGGTCGGAGCGCCTGCTCGACGAGATGATGGGCCTGCCCGACTACGCCGAGGGCGTGCGGGCGTGGGTCGACAAGCGCCCGCCCGACTTCCCCGACCCGACCTGACCAGTCCGTGCTTCGTTCTGGCTGTCGTTCCGGTTGCCCTGGCGACCGGATCGACAGCCAGTTCGCTCGGGAGGACGATCAGGCGGCTCGAACGGCTCGCGCGATCTCGGCCCACCGCCCGACGTGCTCCGGGTTGCGGGCCACGTCCTCCTGCGTCATGTAGCTGATGACGCGCGCCGCGGTGCCCCGGTAGCGGGAGATGACCAGGTCGGCGATCTCGTCCC
>JAEZAI010000363.1 GCA_023427825.1 Actinomycetes bacterium | reverse complement strand
CTGCTCCGCAGATGTTCATCCGCCGGCCGCGGCCGGCGTCACGATGCTATGACCGTTTCTGTGCGATCGCACGATACCGCACATCCTTGACCCGGTCAAGGATGTCCGGGCGTCGGGCAGGTGCGCCGTGCGCGATCCACCGACTCAGAGCAGGTCCCACCGCTCCCGGTACGGGTCGAGCCGAGGGTCGTCGGGGTCGAGCTCGGTCACGAGGATGGCGACCCGCTCCGAGCCGAGGCCTGCGGCCGGAGCTCGCTGGCCGAGCTTGGACGAGTCCACCGCCAGCACGACCTCAGCGGCGACATCCGCCATCGCCAGCTTGACCTCCGCCTCGTCCAGGGTCGCCTCGGACGATCCGTGGACGGGGTCGACCGCCGCGGCGGAGACGAACAGTCGGCGCAGGAGCACGTCGTGCGTGGCCCGGACCGCGAGCGGACCGACCAGGCTGCCGGTGCGCGCGTCCGAACGGCCGCCGGTCAGGAGCGCGGTCACACCTGCGATGCCCTGCATCGCCGCGAAGGAGTCGAGCCCGTTGGTGAGCACCGTGAGGTCGCCGGCGCTCTGCAGCCGAGGGATGAGGCGCTGCATCGTCGTGGAGGCGTCGATGCCGATCGCGCCGCCTTCGCCGACGAGCTCGACCAGCTTGGCTGCGATGCGGTCCTTGGCTCGTCCGTGCTGGTGCAGCCGCTGCGCGAACGGCTGCGGC
The DNA here is from genome assembly GCA_023427825.1 of Actinomycetes bacterium. Taxonomy (GTDB): domain Bacteria; phylum Actinomycetota; class Acidimicrobiia; order Acidimicrobiales; family Microtrichaceae; genus Dermatobacter. The sequence continues at coordinate 27,354 of JAEZAI010000363.1, read as the reverse complement.
CCGACTGCGATCGCGCCACCGTGGACGCGTTGGAGGAGGCCGTCCTCAGCCATGTCGTCGAGATCGCGGCGGATGGTCATCTCGCTGACGCCCATCTCGTTCGCGAGCTCGACCACGCGCACGCGTCCAGCCCGGTCGAGCTCCTCGCGGATCCGTTGCGCCCGGTCGACTGCCCCGATGCTCATCGCTGGCCCTCCACGGCACGCCTCGGATCCTGCACCTGCCAATGATGGCGCCCGGCGCCGACTTCGAACGACGTCGGGGATCCCGGCAGCTCCACCCTCGCCGTCGTGTTCGGCGGGACCACGGCCGAGACCCGGAGGTCGCCGCCTCGGCGCTCCCAACCGACTTCCGCGCGTCCATAGGGAGTGTCGTGCTGGGCCGAGGCACGGTTCAGACCCGGCCCCGGGAGCGGTCGGACGCGGAGCCGCTGGTAGCCGGGCAGGTCGGGAGCGAGCCCGGCGACGGAGCGGTGGAGCCAGTCGGCGACCGCCCCGAACGCGTAGTGGTTGAACGACGTCATCGCCGCCGGGTGGGGCGTGCCGTCGGCTCGGATCGCGTCCCAGCGCTCCCACACCGTCGTGGCGCCCCGCTCGACAGAGCTCAGCCACGAAGGGGAGTCGGTCTGGAGGATCAGCGCGTAGGCATCCGCGACGTGGCCCGTCTCGCAGAGCGCGTCGCAGACCAGGGGCGTGCCGACGAACCCCGTTCCGATGCGGTGACCTGCGGCTCGGACCAGCTCGGCGAGACGGTCGCCGGCTGCAGATCGCAGGTCGCGCGGCATCAGGTCCCATGAGATCGCGACTGCGTACGCCGTCTGGGCGTCCGAGGTGAGACGGCCCTCATCGGTGACGTAGCTGCGCGCGAAGGACGACCGAGCGCGCTCGTGCAGCTGCGCGTACCGGTCAGCGTCACCGTTGCGTCCCAGCAATCCCGCGATCTGCGCCATCAGGCCGAGCGTGCGGCACAGCGCAGCGTTCCCGACGAGGTGCTTGTCGGTCGCGCCGGCCGACGGGTCGTCGCCGGGGGCGGTGGGGTCGAGCCAGTCGCCGAACTGGAAGACCCACTCCAGGTGGAGGTCGCCGTCGTCGCCGCCTGCCCATGTGACGGCCAGATCCGCCCATCGGCGCATGCTCTCGTACTGGTCCTCGAGGACCCCGAGGTCACCGAACCGCTCGTAGAGCGTCCACGGCACCCAGACCGCCGAGTCCCCCCACACCGAGCATCCGATCCACTCGTCGAGGACGTTCGGCACGACCCAGGGAACTCCCATGTCGTCGCGCTGCTCCGCGGCCAGGTCGGTCAGCCACGACCTCAGGATCCCTGCGCAGTCGTAGAGGAAGCACGCCGTCGGCGCGAAGACGGCGATGTCGCCGGTCCAGCCGAGTCGCTCATCGCGCTGCGGGCAGTCGGTGGGCAGCGCCAGGAAGTTGCCGCGCATGCTCCACACCACGTTGTCGTGGAACCGCTCCAGCAGCTCATCGTCACAGCTGAACCATCCGGTACGAGCCATGTCGGTGTGGCACACCTCGGCGCGGATGGCGCTCGTGTCGAACTCTCCGGGCCACCCGTCGACCGTCGCGTACCGGAAGCCGTGGAACGTGAAGCGCGGCTCCCATCGCTCCGTTCCGTTGCCGTCGAGGGTGTAGCGGTCGGTGGCCTCGGCGCTCCGCAGCGATGCAGCGTCGGGGATCCCGGACGCGACCACCTCGAAGTGGTGGAGCTCGATCGTGGCCCCTCGGGGTCCCTCGACGTCGAGGCGCAGACGGCCGACGAGGTTCTGTCCGAAGTCGACGAGGTGCTCGGCGTGGTCGGACTCGAGCACCTCGGCGACCTCGACCTCCTCGGTCCGTCGGACCGGAGGTCCGAGGCGCGACGACAGTGGCCCGTGGTGCTGGATCAGGTCGACAGCGGACCACGCGCTGTCGTCGAAACCCGGGCTGCTCCAACCGATGGACTCGAGCCGGGCGTCGTGGTCCTCGCCGTCGTAGATGCTCGCCCTGGTCGTCGCTCCGGCGCGCCACCGCCACGACGAGTCGCTGAGGCACACCGTCGACTCGACGCCGTCGGTGGTCAGCACATCCAGCTGCGCGATGGCGGCGATCCGGTCGCCGTAGCGCGCCGGACGTGCCGAGGCGTCGGCGCCGAGTCGCCCGCGGAACCAACCGTCCGCCACGCGGATGCCGAGCGTGTTGTCGCCGTTGCGCAGCAGACCGGTCACGTCGAACGTCTCGGCGACGACCCGGTTCCCGTAGCTGGTCCATCCGGGATCGAGCACGTGATCGCCGACGACGACGCCGTTGAGCTCCGCCTCGAAGACGCCGAGAGAACTGATGTGCAGTCGCCCCCGCTCCACGGAGGGGGCGTCGAAGTCGCGCCGGAGCAGCGCCGTGTGCTCGAGCGGGACCGCTGGCGAGATCCACCCGGCCGTCCAGTCCGCATCCGCGAGCAGCGCGGCCTCGACACCGAGCGGTGCGGACCAGGCCGAGCGTGAGCCGTCCGCGCCCGTCACGCGGACCCGTACCGTCGCCCGCTGGCGAGATCGCAGGGGCGGCGCGGACCACGCGACCAGCACCGACTCGGCTCCGACGTGGGAGAACACCGCGCCATCGATCTCGATGTCGGCCGCACGCTGCCGCCAGCCATCGATGCGTGTGGCGGTCCGCCATGACAGGCGCGGCGCACCGACGCCGATCCCGAACGCGTCACGATGCTCGACCCGCAGGTCGACGACGGCCACCTCGCCCGTCGCGTCCTGCCCCACTGACGACATGAACCGACCCCCGTCCGCAGCGCCTCTCGAGGCGCGGCCCGAGTGCGCTACCGTGCGATCTCACACTATCGCACAGGCGCATCCGGCCGATCGGGCACGATGCGTGCGTCCCGATCGAGGAGCGCCGGTGGAACGCACGACCATGCCCTCCGCTCAACAGCTCGGTGAGCCGGCTCGATCCGGTCGGATCCAGGGGGTGCAGTGAGCGCGGCACCCCTGCGCTGGGGTCTGGCGGGCCCGGGCGGGATCGCCCAGCGGTTCGCGACTGCGCTGGCGGACTGCGATGGAGGCGAGCTGACGGTCGTCGCATCGAGCGACCTCGACCGGGCCCGCGCCTTCGCCGACGCACACGGAGCACCGATCGCGTTGGGGAGCTACCAGGAGCTGATCGGCCACCCCGCCGTCGACGCCGTCTACGTCGCGCTCCCCCACTCGCACCACGCCGCCATCACCGTCGAGTGCCTCGCCGCGGGCCCCCACGTCCTGTGCGAGGAACCGATGGCGACGCACGCCTCGCAGGTCAGCGCCATGATCGAGGCCGCCCGACGAAACGGACGGTTCCTGATGGAGGCGCTCTGGAGCCGCTTCCTCCCGGCGTACCGACGCATCCGCGACGAGCTCGTCCATGACCGGATCGGCCGGCCGGTGCTCGTCGAAGGGAACTTCGGCTTCCGTGCGCCGTTCGACGCGGCGCACCGGTGGTTCGACCCTGCGCTCGGCGGCGGGGCGCTCCTCGACCTGGGGATCTACCCGCTGCACCTCGCCGAGCTCGCGCTCGGACCCATCGAGTCGGTCCATGCCGTGGGAGTGGTCGGTTCGACCGGAGTGGACGAGGTGACCACGGTGCTCACCCGCCACGACGGCGGCGGAGCGGGCGTGTCGATCTCCTCGCTGCGCATCGATCTGGACTGGACGGCGGTCATCCATGGCGAGGACGGCCGCATCGAGCTGTCGGCGCCGCTGCACGACCCGCCGAGTGTGCGGATCGTGGACGCGGCGGGGACCGAGATCGTGGACACCAGCTACGAGGGCGACGGCCTGCGGTTCGAGATCGAGGAAGTGCACCGCTGCGTCGCGGCGGGACTGACGGAATCGCCCTCGATGCCCTGGAGCGACAGCGTCGCGCTCTGCGAGGCGATGGACGAGATCCGGCGCCAGCTCGGTGTCCGCTATCCGACCGACCCCGCTGACTGATCGCGTTCCGCCTTCCAGCGGAGCTCGCGCTCGGACACCACCTTGCCGCGCTCACCGGTCGCGTGGAAGCGGACGGGACGGCCGCCCAGGGCCAGCTGCACGGAACGTTCGAGCGGAGTGGGATGGTCGGCGGCGAGCTCCATCGGATGGCGGAGCATCACCGACGTGTTGGAGATGCAGCGCAACGAACCCGGCCATCTCGCCGCGGCGTTGACCGACGCCGTGTGGAGCACGAACGGGTGGCACAGGACGATGTCGCCCTGCACCCCCGTCAGCGCCTCGAACCGACGGCATCCGCGGAGGATGTCGGGGACGGATGCGAGGACGGCGCCAGGATCGAGCCCCTCGGGATGTGCTGCGAGCAGCTCCGCCACGCCGCGGATGGAGTCGACAGCCAGGTAGGTGGGACCTTGGCGCTCGACGACGTCGCGCCAGAAGACGATGACGAGCAGCGCTTGCTCGGGGCTGTCGAGGAAGTGGCGGAACCAGTCCCCGTCCTTGTGCCAGCCGGCTGTCGGTGCGTCCCAGCGCTCCGGTGGCCACCACGCCTCGGGGTCAGCCGGGAAGTTCACGATCAGGTTGTCCTGGATGCCGGCGAAGGCGACCCGGCGGGCACCGCCGCAGATCTCGTCGATCGCCGCAGCGGCCGCGGGAGCGACGTCGTCGACCGACCAGTTGTGCTCGACCGGCAGGTGCACCGTCCCCGTCGGCCACGTCGCCGGGTCGTCCTCCCGGATGCCGAGCCGGCTGACCGCCGAGCGGGTGACCTCCTCGCAGAAGCCGGGGTCGAGCGCTCCGGAGATCCTGATGCAGCCGTCGTCGACCAGCCGCTCGGCGAGCCCGGTCACGATTCGGCGACGACCGCCGTCGGCGCGTGCGGCGCCCACGGCGCTGCAGCCCGACCCACGACCTCGCTCGTGCTGGTGATCCCCACGGCAACCCCTCGCCCGGCGGCGCCCGGTCTGACCTCGGGCAGGCCCGACGAGCGTAACAGCGTGATATCCCCGAGCGACCGGGCGACGAGCTCCGCCCTCGCCCCACCGTCACAACGCGGGTTGCTCGACAGCCACCCGCTACAGTCCCGCCCGCTGAGCAACCCAGGGGGAGATTTGTGTTGACTTCGGTGTTCTCGCGTGGCCGACGACCGGCGCTGTGGCTGACGGCTGCCGTCGTGATGGTGGTGGTCGCAGCCTGCGCCGCCGGGCCGGTGTACGGGCCGCCCCAGCCACCGGCGCCGACGTCGGGACCGATGCGTGACGTGCTGATCGTCGGCAACAGCGGGGCCGGAACGATCTCGTTCATCGACCCCGACTCCTTCGCGAACCTCGGCTCCGTCAACGTCGTGCCGGACATCGAGCAGCGCCTGGCACAGATCAACGCCAGCCCGATCACCGCGATCGCCTACTCGGTCACGGCCCAGCAGCAGCACCTCGAGAAGTTCGAACGGACCGGCGGGCTGCGGTGGGCCGACGACGTCGTGCTCTCGCCCGACGGCACGACGCTGTACGTCTCGAGGTCGAACCTGAGCGACGTGGTCGCCATCGACCTGACCCGGGCCGGCCATCCGGTCCAATGGCACTACGTCATCAACGGCTTCCACGCCGACCACATCGCCCTGTCGCCGGACGGCTCCCGACTGGTCGTCTCGGTGACGACGTCGAACACCGCAGAGATCCTCGACACCGCGACCGGGTCGAAGGTCGCCCAGTTCCCGACCGGTGCGTACCCGCACCAGAACGACTGGACCGCCGACGGGCAGCGCATCTACAACGCGAGCATCGGCAACGTCGGGCTCGGCTACGACCTCAACGACTTCAAGGGTGACCGGACGCTCCAGGTGATCGATGCGAACACCTACCAGGTCGTCCGCACGTACGGCTTCGACCGGGGCATCCGCCCGATGGTGTTCAACGACGACGAGTCGATCGCCTACATCCAGCTCTCGTACCTGAACGGGCTCATCAAGTTCGACATGGACACCGGAACGACGTTGGCGACGAGCGACCAGCCGCTGAACGCCTTCGCCGCCGAGAACTACACGAGCTACGACGTGTACCCCCACAACTCCGCACATCACGGCCTCGCGCTGTCAGGCGACCGGTCGACGCTGTGCGACGTCGGGACCATCGACAACGAGGTGTCCCTTGTCGACGCCGACGATCTCTCAGTGGATGCCCGCGTCGAGGTCGGTCTGCTGCCCTACTGGGCGACCACCAGCCTGGACGGCACGAAGTGCTTCGTGACGATGTCGGGCACCGACGAGATCGTGGTCATCGACTACGCGTCGGCGACGATCGTCGAGCGAATCCCGACGGGCTTCTTCCCCCAGCGGAACCGCCTCGGTCAGATGCCGGAGAGCGAGCTCGATCTGCTGAACCCGGCAGTGGGCTGAGCACCGTCCGAGCGCTCGCCGTCGACCACGTCTGCGACGACACACGCACCGACACTGCGCGGAACCCGGGCCGATCGGCTCTTCCTCGATCGAGACGTGGACCACGAGCCCGAGCGCCTCGGCACGACCCACACTCCGCTCAGACGAGTCCCTGCAGCAGGGGCGCCGCCGCCTCGTCGTAGGGGTCGGCGTGCCGATGCGCGACCTTCCACTCGCCGGCCTCCCGCCGCAGCACCGTCGTGCTGCGGAGCGCGTACGGCGATGGCGGCGAGTCGCCGACCGAGCAGGTCGTGCGCTCGATGGCGACGATGTAACCGAGATCGCGGCTGACCCCCGCAGCCACGACCTCCCACTCGCAGGACTCGCAGTTGGAGAACCGCGCCGCGATGTGCTCGAACACTCCGCCGACCTGCTCCCATCCCACGCCGGCCATCGCTGCGCCGTACAGGGTGACCGGGTCGTCGTGCGACCACATCGCGTACCGGGGGGCGGGGTCCCCCTCGTGCAAGGCGGTCTCGGTGTGACGGAGCTTCGGCAGCACGTCGTCGAGGAACTCGTCGAGCTCGGTCATGTTCGCTCCTTCTCGGGGTGCCGCCCTGTTCGGAGCAGCAACCTCTCCTGTGGTGTCCGACGATCGCTCTCGCCGTCGCTCGGCACCGTCGTCGACAGCGCGCTCGCGACGACCGATTCGTCGAGGTGCACGTCCGCGCCGATCGCCACGGCGAGGTCCCACGTGTGCACGCCGACATCCAGGATGCGCATGTCCAGCAGTTCGCGCCCGGTGCGCTCACCGACCACGTGGCGATAGCTGGATCGAACACGCCGGGCCCGCGCAGCGCTCGAGTTGGCGCGCCGATGCCGCGAAGGCGCCGACGGCGTCGCCGCCGAGGTGGTCGACCTCCCGGGTCGCCTCGACCGCATCGAGCGTCGCCCCGTCCAACAGCAGCCGGTAGCGGACGTTGGCGCCGATGACATGGTTCACGAGCGCCCGCACGTCCCACTCGGTGCACGGCGTCGGACGCTCCCAGTCGTCACGCGTGACGCTCCGAAGGCGCGACGAGAAGCCCTGGTCAGCGACACAGAGCACCGAAGCCGGCTCGTCACCTCGCACCATCGGATCGTCGCGCCACCTGCTCCGCCCGAACAGGGGTCGTCGCGATGGCGGTCTCCGGCCCGATCTCGCAGACCAGGCAATCTGGCAGGCCAACGCCGGCTTCGGGTGCCTCGAAAACTGCCACAGCGGGCCAGGAGGCCCGCTGTTGCAGTGGTTCTCGATGGTGGCGGGGGCAGGATTTGAACCTGCGACCTTCGGGTTATGAGTTAAATGGTCTCAATCCCAACCCGTACCAATGCGTACCAGATAGTACCCTTGAGCTGGCGGTTCGTAGATCAAGGTACACGGTCCATACCATCCTGTAAACCCCCGTACCACGTGGCACAGTAGAAGAAACAGTAGAAACTCATTGCCGAATTACCGGTTCTCTGCCATGACCGAGCAAGGGGCGGGACGAGGCTCTGTGCCCCCAGCACGGGGAGACCTCCACCTGTACGACCGGGCCTGTCAGGTGATCTTGGGGTCAGGCGACCTGGACCGCGTCCTTGAGCTTGGCGGGGACCTTCTCGGGGAACGAGACGATGATGTGTCGGTCGAGCGCGGTGGCGACCCGGGCGAGGGTGTCGAGGCGGTTGCGGGCTCCGCCGCCCTCCTCGAGCCGGGAGATAACCGACTGGGTCGTGCCCATCCGCTCAGCCAGCTCGCGCTGACTGAGCCCGGCCTCGGTTCGCAGGTCGTAGATGAGCTGACCGAGGTCGAGGTCCTGCTCCACACCGGCACGGGTCACCGCATCAGGAGCAGGGCGCTTCTTCTTGACGTCATCCCAGCGGGAGTAGTTGGCCATGATCGTCTCCTTCAGGGGTACTGCTCGGCGCAGGCCTCGGCAACCTTGCGGGCCCGAGCGATCTCGGTGCGCTCGTTGTTGCGTTGCTTGCGGAAGGTGGTCAGCAGGATGATCCGGCTGTCTTTGGTGAACCGGGTCTCCAGCCAGGCCCGAGCGTGGATGACCAGTCAGGATGGGCGTGGCTGCCTTCGTAGGAGAGCACGGAGTGTCTCGGCGTTCGCGTAGCCGACTCGTAGGGCGATCTCGGAGGCGTTGAGGTTCGTGGTCGCCGAGAGATGACGGGCCCGTTCGATGCGGAGCCGCTGGACGAAGCCGAGCGGCGTCAGGTTGAGCGTCGATCGCGTCCGGCGCTCAAGGGTGCGTCGGCTGATGCCGATCGAATGCGCAACCGACGCCACATCGAAGGGCTCGTCGAGCCGGGCGCGAACAATGCGCTCGAACTCGATGACGACGGGATCCTCGTGGCGGAGGTGCTCGTAGGCCACGAAGGCGGCCTGCGACGGGCGGTCATCGATGAGCAACAGCTTGGCGACGTGCTGAGCGAGGTCCGGGCTGATCGACCGCACGAGTGAGAGCGCGAGATCGATGTGGGCGAAGGCGGCGCCAGCGGTGACGAGGTTCCCGTCGGCCACGACCATGGTGTCGAGATCGAGGTCGACGGTCGGGTAGCGGCGTCGGAACTCCGGCGCCAGGAACCAGCTGGTCGTCGCCCGACGGTGGTGCATCCGGCCGGTCTCTGCGACGGCGAAAACGCCGGTGCACGCGGCGGCGATCCGCGTCGTCGCATCATCGAGCCTTCGGAGCGACTCGACTACCGAGCGGGCATCCCGACGCTCGAGCGCCGTGCTCGTGTCGGCAGCGGTGAAGGTCCCGAGTGCGGGAACGACGATCACGTCGAAGTCGCCGCATTCCGACAGCGGGTGCGCCACCGAGAGGGTCATGGACGTCGTCGTGGTCACCCGCCGCTTCGGTCCGACGATGGCGAGCTCGATCGGGGCTATTAGCGGGTCGACGTCGCCGCGGACTCCGTCGGCCACCCGCACGATGTCCACCACCGACGCAACCGCCGAACCGAAGCACCCATCGAGTGCGATCAGCCCGAGGCGCATGACGTGAACAGTAGCAATCCTGTCGTATGCGCCACTGTTCGTCCTACTCCGATCGCCCTACTGTGCACGCAAGACACGAACGATACGCATACGCCCAAGGAGACCACAATGTCCAACCCTGCCTCGCTTCCCTACGCCTTCGTCGCCAAGATCACCGCCGCCGATGGACAGCACGACGAGCTCCGCGACCTGCTCGCCGGCGCTGTCGACCTCGCCAACGAAGAAGCGGGCACCATCGTCTGGTTCGCGGTCAGAACCCACCCGGACACCTTCTGGATCTTCGACGCGTTCCCCGACGAGGCGTCCCGCACCGCCCACGCCAACGGCGCAATCGTCGCTGCCTTGATGGCGAACCAGCAGCTCCTTGGCGCTGCCCCCGAAATCCTGCCGGCCGAAGTCCTCGCATCCAAGCTCCCGTAGGCCGCCACCGGTGACGGACCCCGCCGCGCTGTCCCCGAACGCCTGACCACGTCGAGCCAGTCGCAGAGGCGCGGCAAGGCCCACCTACGTTGGGGCTTTTCCAGAGGAGTACAACCTCACCGCCACGGCCGCAGCCCTCGCGGTCCTGATGGCGGAGGACCTCGAGGTGACGGTGCTCACCGCCGATGTCCTCGACTGGCTCGCCTCGACTGGCCTTATGCTCCGGCCCGACGTTGGCGATGCCGCCATTGCCTACGCCCCTGCGCTCGAGGATGACTTGGCCCTGTAGCCAAGACCTGCCAATACGTACACCCCCGTACCGCGCCGCTCAGTAGAGGGAACAGTAGAAGCGGTGGGCGGGACCGGCCCTGAACGATGTGGACCGGCCGGGCGCCGGGTGCGCCAAGCGTCGGTTCGGCCCACATGGGCGACGTCGGGGAAGGCGTCATTGGGATCGGCGGGTCGTGAGTGAGCCGGTTCACCGCAAGTGACCGCGCCGACGTGCTTCGGCGACCGCACCGGTGCGGGTGGCCACACCGAGCTTGGCGAACACACTGGCGAGGTGGCTCTTGACCGTGGCCTGACTTATGTAGAGGTCGCGGGCGATGGTGGCGTTGTCGTGACCGTCGGCCACCGCAGCAAGAACTTCCAGTTCTCGTGGCGAGGGGATGTCGGAGTTGCGCATCGATCTGGTTACAACTCTGGCAGCTACCCGGGGATCGAGGGGCTGGTGACCGGCAGCGACGGCCCGAACGGCGCTGATCAGGTCAACTTCGGGCGCATCTTTGAGGACGTATCCGGCGGCACCGCCCTCGAGTGCCGCGTCGATGTCGATGTCGTTGTCGAAGACGGTGACGACCAACACGCGCGGGCGGGCGTGGGATCGTTGGACCTGGCGCAGGACGTCGAGTCCACTCGGCCCGGTTCCGAGATGGACGTCGAGCACCACGACGTCGGGTTCGAGGTCGGCGATCGTGGCGACCGCGGTGTCGTGATCGTGGGCCTCACCCACCACCACGATGTCGTCTGCTGCGTCGAGAACCGTACGCAGCCCCGCACGCACGACGGGGTGGTCATCGACGATCACGATGCGGATCATGGTGCTGTTCCTGGTCCGGGTCGCAGCGGGATCGTTGCGTTGATAGTCGAGCCCTGGCCCGGCTCGGAGTCGATGTTGAGCGTTCCGCCGAGCTGTTGGGCCCGGCCGCGCATGCTGGTGAGCCCGAACCCTCGGCCTCCGACGGCATCCGCATCGAACCCGACACCGTCATCGACGATGTCGAGGCTCACCGTCGAGGGCTGGAAGGTGACGGTGAGGACGACGCGGTGGGCCGTTGCATGGCGACGGGCGTTGGTCAGCGCTTCTTGGGCTATCCGCAGGAGAGCGCCTTCGATCTCGATCGGAAGGCGCTCATCATCTCCGTCGAAACGGACCTCGACAACCGGGGAACCGGGCTGAGATTCGGCGACAGCCAGCAGCGCCAAGGCCGAACGGAGAGTGCGATCGTCGAGCTCGACGGGGGCCATGGCCCCCATGAGGCGCCGAGCCGCAGCAATGCCGGTACGGCCGAGCTCCTCGATGTGGTCGACCTCGGCGGCCGTGGCGGACGCATCCTCGACGTCCAGTGCTCGGCGGGCCCGCCGAGCGGCCCTCACCACGGAGGTGAAGCCCTGGGCCAGGGTGTCGTGGATCTCGCCGGTGAGCCGCTCGCGTTCTTCTCTCGCCCCAGCTGCGAGGTTCGCGCGGGCCAGGTCGTCACGGGTAGCGAGGAGCTCGTCGAGGAGTCGTTGACGCTCAGCGGTCTCGGCGGCGGCGACGCGGCCGACGCCGACCAGCGCGCCGGCCGCCGCCGCCCCGACCAGCGGACCGATGATCTGCGCGGCCCAGTGCCCGCCATCGGGCCAGCGGCCGACCAGGATCGCGCCGGTCCCCGCCGCCATGGCCACGATGGCGGCGACCGCGGGGGCCGGTGCGAGGGTCGTTGCGAACGCGACGAACACGGCGAACGACACCCAGGCGAAGTCGGGCGAGACCCACAGCGCAGCGAGGCACAAGCCGCTCAGCACAGCGAGCCACGTACCCGGCGAGGGTCGTCGCCACCGCCGCGCCGCATCCGAGCCTGCCCAGTACCAGCCCAAGAGTGCGCCGCCTATGACGACCTCGACTCCCGTGGCCCCGTCGTCGACCACGGAACGGACCACTCCGAGCACGACCATCGCGGTGAACAGCACGTGCTGGACGACTCGCAGCATGCGCATTGACCGGTTCTGGTCCGCGGCGGATCCTTCGTGGTCGGTCACCTCAGCCAGCCTAGGAATGGTCCAGCCGCGCACGGGCTCGGCGGGATCATCCTTTCGGATGGTTCGCGACCAACACCCAGGATGATGTCGATCTGCCCCGGTCGACGCCACGATGCCCTGGACGTTTCGTCCCATCGCTGAAAGGTCCGCCCGTGTACCTCGCCCTGCGAGATCTCCTCGTCGCCCGTGGTCGATTCGCGCTCGTCGGTGCGGTCATCGCGCTGGTGTCGCTGCTGGCGGGCTTGCTGTCGGGCTTGGCGACTGGGCTCGTCGATGACGGCATCTCCGGGCTGCGCCGGCTCCCTCTGACCCACTTGGCGTTCCAGGACGGGTCAGGTTCAGAGTTCAGCCGGTCCAGTCTCGGCCCCGACGCGCTCGTACCCTGGCAGGACCGTCTCGGAGACGATGCGGTGCCGGTCGGACTGTCGTTCTTCAACGCCCGCACCCCCGACGGCGCAACGGTCGACCTGGCATTGCTCGGAACCCCACCGGGAAGCTTCCTCGCCGCGGACGAACGAGGCGACGACGCGCTCGAAGCAGGGGGTTTGGTGCTCAGCGACGCGTTCGCCGACGAAGGCATCGAGGTCGGTGACGAGCTGACCGTGGTTGGGCCCGACATTGAGCTCCCGGTGCTGGGCTTCACCTATGGCGGCTCCTACGGTCACGTGTCGATCGCGTTCACCTCGCTGGAGACCTGGCAAACCCTGGTCTACGGGGAGAACCACCGCGACCGGTTCAACGCCGTCGCGCTGCGCGACCCCGGGGAGGTCGATCTAGCAGCCATCGCCGAGCAGAACGGCATGGACCTGTACACCAAGACCGGCGCCTACGACGGCTCACCGGGGTTCGCCGCCGAGAGCGCCACCATGTCACTGATCCGGACCTTCCTCGTCGTCATCTCCGCGCTGGTGGTCGGCGCGTTCTTCACCGTCTGGACCGTGCAACGCACCCACCAGATCGGGCTGTTGAAGGCACTCGGCGCCTCAACGACCTACGTCGTGCGAGACGCGCTCGGCCAGCTCGCAATCATCCTCGCCACCGCCACCGCGCTCGGGATGGCCGTCGCCGTCGGAGCCGGATCGCTCATCGGTGGCGAGGTGCCGTTCCGACTCGAAGCCGGATCACTGATCTCCTCCGCCGCCCTGCTCATCGTCGCCGGGATGCTCGGAAGCCTCGTCGCCCTCCGACGCATCACCCGCGTCGATCCCGCCCTCGCCCTCACCTCCCAGCCCTGAGGACCCATGACACTCCAACTACAGGACATCAACGTCACCGTCACCGACGGCCCCGACCGGCTCACGATCCTCAACGACACCACACTCGCCGTCGGACCCGGCGAGCTCATCGCGGTCACCGGCGTGTCCGGGTCCGGCAAGTCCACCCTCGTCGCCGTCGCCGGCCTCCTGCGCCGACCCGACCAGGGGCAGGTCCTCATCGACGGCGAGGACCTCTCTGAAGCACCCGACCGGCGCCGAGCGACCGTCCGACGCGACCACATCGGCCTCATCTTCCAGAGCGCCAACCTCTTCCCATCCCTCACCGCCATCCAACAGCTCGAACTCGTCGCCCACCTCGACGGCAAGATCACCACCGACGACCGCGACCAGGCCCGCCACCTGCTCGACACCGTCGGGCTCAGCGACCGGCTCCACCACCGACCCGGACAGCTCTCCGGCGGCGAACGCCAACGCGTCGCCATCGCCCGAGCACTCATGGGCAACCCCTCAGTCGTGCTCGCCGACGAACCCACCGCAGCACTCGACGAAGCCCGCGGGCGGGAGATCATGGCTCTCCTCGCCGAGCTCACCACCACCCGACAAACCGCGACCGTCGTGGTCACCCACGCTCCCCACCAGCTCCGCGACCCAGACCATGCCCTGCGCCTGGCCGACGGAGCGCTCCACCCAACCACAGACCGGGACGCCGCGCCGCTCTAACGGGACCGCCTCCGACTGCGCATGCGGCAAAGCGCGTTCTACCGCTGCGCAACCTCGCATTCGCACGTCCCACCCGCCGGTTGACGTGAACCCATCGTTGCCTCTCGACATGGGGTCGCGATGGTTCTACCGATCGTTCTACCGGGGTCCGGACCGCCCGGATCCGGCAGAACGAGGAGCTCCTGCCATGCAAGGACACGTCGCCCGCAAGCGGGACCGGTACTACGCGGTCATCTACGAAGGACTCGATCCCGTCACCGGCAAGGAACGGCGCAGCTGGCATCCCGCCGGCACTGACCGCAGCGAGGCCGAAACGCTCGTCGCCCGCCTCGCGGTAGAGCGCGATGGACGGAACGATGAGGTCCGGTCGCTGACCTTCGGCGCCTATCTCACCAGCCGCTGGCTCCCGGCCAAGGGTCTCGAGCTGAAGGTGAGCACACATCGCAGCTACGTCCACAAGACCCGGCGACACATCCTGCCGACGCTCGGTCGCAAGCGGCTCCGCCGACTCCGCCCCCAGGACCTCGAACGGCTCTACGACTCGTTGCTGCACCCGAGCGACGGCACCCGGCCCCTTTCACCGAAGACCGTCTATGAGGTGCACCTGATCGTCCGCGGAGCGCTCGACCACGCCGTTCGACGGGGACTAGTGAACCGCAACGTCGCCCTCGCCGCCTCAGCGCCCAGGCTGCGGGCCATACCCAGTATCGAACAGCACGCTTGGACCTCCGAGGAGCTCCAAGCGTTCCTGCGGGCTGCGGCCGGACACCGGTTGTTCCCCGCCCTGTGGCTGTCGGCCAACACCGGTCTGCGGCGCAGCGAACTGCTCGGCCTGTGCTGGAGCGACCTCGACCTCAAGCACGCCCGCCTGTCGATCAACCGCGGGCTCGTCGCCGTCGGCTACGAGCTCCACGAAACGCGCGGCAAGACCGCCAACTCCCGCCGTTGCATCGACCTCGACCCCACCACCCTCACCGTCCTCGCCGGATGGCGGGCACTCCAGGCCGTCGAGTACACCGCCACCGGCGTCAAGGATCCCGACTGGATGTTCACGACCGCGGGCGGTGGACGCGTCCACCCGCACTCGCTGAGCCAAACCTTCGACCGCATCGTGCGCCGTGCCCCCGTGCCGGTCATTCGGCTCCACGACCTACGCCACACCCACGGCAGCCTGCTCCTCGCCGCTGGCATCAACCCGAAGGTCGTGTCCGAACGGCTGGGCCATGCCCAGTTCGTGTTCACCGTCGAGACCTACCAGCACACCTTCCCCAGCATGGGCGCTGACGCGGCCCGTACTTTCGAAGCACTCCTCAGCCCTGGCGGGGCCGGCGGAAACCCCAAGATCGTGAAAGCCGGTTGAACACCCGGGATAACACCCCCGGAACCCGGTAGAAGGCCCAAGCAACGAGCAAGGCCCAGGTCTCTGACCTGGGCCTTCACTCACAAGTTGGTGGCGGGGCAGGATTTGAACCTGCGACCTTCGGGTTATGAGCCTCGGCCTTCTCTACCGACCCGTTCCGTACCTTCCAGTACCTCTGAGGTGGGGTTTCGCCCATTCGACGTGACCAGTCCGTACCACTGCGGACCAGGAGACCCGGCCCGCGGTGTAGAAGCGAGTGTAGAAGGAGGTGCGGCCGTGGTCACGTGGTTGGCTCCGCTCGCTGGAGGTGAGGGATCCCGTCGAAGATGGCGTCCTCGCTGGCGAGGGGAAGCTTGGCGGCGAGGGCGACTGCGGCTACCCATCGGTCTGCTTCGTGGTCCTTGGCTCCGAGGCCGTGGCCGTTGTGGACGCACCAGGTCCTCAGGTCGACGTACGCGTCGGTCACCTCGGCGAGTGGAGGCATCACCCGGGAGGAGGCGACGAGGCGATCGAGGACCCCGCGTCGCCGGGCGCCCCAGCCCGCAACCTCAGCGCCGAAGCGCATCTCGGCCACGACGGTGAAGGGCAGAACCCAGATCGACTTGACCAGCAACGGTTCCCACCGGGCGCGCCGTGTCGTACTTCTCACTCCGAGCCAGGCGCTCGCGATCATCGTGTCCACGACGACCTCGGCTGACACCGATCAGGCTTCCTCGAGAATCCTGAAGAACTCGTCCTCTTCCTCGGGGGTGAGGTCCTCGATCACGAAACGGCGCAAGTCGCCCATCGGCTGACCGCCATGGAGCACCTCGGCGATCGTGGTCGGCTCGCTCGGCGCAGGACGCTGGTTAGCGGTGTTGTCCGACACGACCTCTCCCTTCGCAGGATGCTTCGGCAACAAGGCTACCCGAGGCCTGACGGTTGCCCTTCTCGCCTACACCTCGGCGATGGTTTCGTGCACCTCCGAGACGCCCCAGAGGGAGGTCACGGCGTCACCGATCCTCGAGTCTGTGGGCGAGGAGGTGGCGGTTCTAGGCAACCGATCCGGGGAGGATGGCGAAGTGGACCTGACCGTTGTCATCGACGGCGACCACCCGGACCACTGCTCGTGCCTGGCTGTCGCCGGCAAGGAGCATGGCCCCGGGACGGACACGGTCGGGAGCGATGGCATCCGCGAGGGTCGACCAGCCGAGACCTTCGTCGTCCTGGGCGTTCAGGTCGGCTTCGAGATCAAGGTCCTGCATGGGTCACCTGTCCCATCGGGTCAGAATTCACGGTAGGGGTCAACCCAGCCCGGCCTTGTCGAGCATGGCCATGAAGGAAGGACGGCGTCGGTTGCGCTCCCGGAGACCTCCGAGGTGCTCGGTGAACCTGTCGACACGATCGTCTGCGGTCGCTGCTCGACGGGCTGCCTTGAGGTGCCGAACGGCATCGCGGTACGCACGTTTGTCAGCCCGCACGAGCACCTCGTCCGCGAGGCGCAGGTAGACAGCCATCGCGTCGCCGGGTGCGGTCGGTTCACGGGCCTCGGCCAGTCGAAGCCACTGCGACGCCTGGATCTCGCGATCGCCAGTGACGGCCGCTGCCCATGCTTCGTCTGCCTCGCCATCGGCGAGAAGGGCGTCGATGTAGCCGGCGGGATCACGTTCGGCCAACACCGCTCGGGCTCGATCGACCTCGGCCGCCCAGGCATCGACTGTGCCCGCTGCGGCCTGCAGCTTGGCATAGGTGGAAGCCGACGGCATCCGCTCATGGTGGTGACGGCGGAGCCCCACCACCTCGTCCAAGTCGTTCGCGTCGGCGAGCAGGTCGGCCGCCAGGTCGTAGAGCTTCGCCACCTGCCACCCGGAGGTCTCGGCGATCCCACGGTGCGCCCAGCGCAAGGCGTCGTCGGTGTCTCCGAGCTCGACCATCGCCTCGGCGACGCGTTGGTACTGATGGGGCGACGACAGGTCACCGCCGAGCAACTCGATGAGACGGTCGACGTCGCGGTCGATGATGGCCAAGCGTTCGGCTGCGTACTTGGCGGCGAAGCTCGGAAAGCCTCCGTAGAAGTCGCGCAGCGTCTCCGTCCGATGCTCGGGGGCACCCGCGGGATCGGATCGCTTGGCGACCTCTCGCCGGTACACGGCAAGGCCCTTGTCCCCGAGCGCCTCGGCGTACGCGACCGGGTCGATCTCGAAGAAGTCCTGGTCTTCGAACGCGAACTTGACCATCCACTTCGCCAGCTTCTGCGGATCAGCAACTCCCGCGGTGCAGGCTCGACGGTGCAGTTCGAGAACGTCACGACACAGGTCGCCGATCATCCCGTCGGAGTCGTCGGCCCGCAGGATCACCTTCACCAGGTGACCCGCCGCCCGCTGCAACAAGACAACCAGCTCCGCCGACGGGGCGAAGGCCACTTCCTCGGCGAGTGCGCCCACCACCGGGGCCGCATCCCGCGCCCACGCGGACGAGCCCCAGTAGTCGAGGTGGCGACGGGTGCGCAGGCCCTCATCGACCGCCACCTTCAACACCGCGAGCCGCTCACTCTCACCGGCAGCCGCCATGCGGACCGCCCGCACCACGTCCTCGTGCCACTCCGCCGCGCTCACCAACAGCCGCCGCGCCACCGCGCCATCGAGCCGCGAGACCACCTCATCGATCGGCTCGACTTCGTCAGGTCCCTGGGCTGGCATCGGGCTCGACGGTAGCGGCCACCAGGATGTGCCGACCGAGGCTCGTCGGGTTGGTGCCGAAGTGATCAGGCTTCGGCGATGGCTTACATCATCCAACGCAAAGACCGCTTCTACGTCGTCGCATACGACGGCCTCGACCCGCTCACCGGCAAGGAACGCCGACGCTGGCATCCCGCCGGCCACGACCGCCACGAGGCCGAACAGATGGCCGCCCGAATCGAGGCTGACGCGGCCGGTGCCGCGCCGCTGCGAGGCGGACCGGTGCACCTCGGCGAGTTCCTCACCGACACCTGGCTACCGACCAAACGGCGTCACGTCCGCGCCACCACGTCGTACCGGTACTCGTGGATGGTCGACAACTACGTCAACCCCTCCATTGGCCACGTCCCACTCCGTCGCCTCCGCGCCGATCACCTCGACGACCTCTACGACCAACTCGCCACGACCGGCGGCCGGCACGGAACCGGCCTCGCTCCCAAGACCGTGCACGAGGTCCACGTGATCGTCCGGTCCTCGCTCGACCTCGCCATGCGCCGCCAGCTCGCCGACGCCAACGTCGCCCACGCGACCAACGCCCGCCACAAGCGCCCGACCCGCAAGATCCCACGGGCCTGGAGCGCCGAAGAGCTCGCCACCTTCCTCCCCGCGGCGCGGCCCCAGCGGCTCTACCCGGCGCTGCATCTCACCGCCTACACCGGGATGCGCCGTGGCGAGGTCGGAGGGCTCAAGTGGTCAGACCTCGACCGGGCCAACCAGCGCCTCTCGATCAGCCGCACCATCCAGAGCATCGCCGGCCAGCCCGTCGAATTCCCCGTGAAGACCCGCACCAGCCGCCGCTGCATCGACATCGACGACGAGACCATGGACATCCTCGGCCGCTGGCGCCGCCGTCTCACCCGCGACGGACTCCCCCACGACGCGGATGACTGGATGTTCGTGAACCCCACCGGCCGGTTCGTGAACCCCGAATCGATCAGCCAGCTCTTCCACCGGATCCAACGAGGACTGCCCGAGCTCACCAGGATCCGGTTCCACGATCTCCGCCACACCCACGCCTCGCTGATGATCATGGACGGCGTACCGGTCAAGGTCGTCAGCGAACGCCTCGGCCACGCCAACGTCGCGTTCACCATGCACACCTACCAACACCTGCTCCCCGGCATGAGCGCCGCGGCCGCCCGGCAGTTCGCAGCCCTGCTCGCTGCCCACCGCCGGTAGACGTCTACCGGCCCACCTCACCACGAAACCGCAGGTCACCGGCTTGGCTGATCCCGAGCCGGTAGACGACCCGGTAGACACGCCCCCGAACAGCAGAAGGCCCCACTCCGAAAAGTGGGGCCCTGACCTGCCGTTTCGCTGGTGGCGGGGGCAGGATTTGAACCTGCGACCTTCGGGTTATGAGTTCGACGACTCTCGTTCCGGCCTGTGCCGCCAGGTGCCGTTCCCCCCTTTGATCACGAGGGCTTCGTGGTCCAGGCGTGACGACTCGTCCCGTCCCGTACCACCAGTTTCGGGCAGATCTGGCAGAAGATCTGGCAGACAACGGGATGCAGGCACGAACATCGAACAGTGCGATCCTGCTCGGACCGTCGGTCACGGACCGTGAGCAGGTGCTGGCTCAGCCGACCGGACGCGCAATGGCCCATGTCCGATGCTCGGCGGCAGGGCGTCGTTAGTGCAACTCCACCGCCATCGGCTGGGAGATCATCACCCTCAATCCGGATCCACCCCACCAGGACGCGCAACCCTGTCGATGTGATCCTGCGCCGGTCAGAGTTCGTTGTGGAGGCCGCCGTCGCAGGCATGTCGCCACGCTGATCAGATCCGACGGTGGGCAACATTCTGCCGACGCGTTGGCATCCGGGCGTCGATGGCCTGACCGCGATGCGTCAGTCGGCCGCCTCCGGGCGAGCGGCGAACACGTCACGCAGACGCATGGCCCGCTCGGGCGGCACCAACGACGGCGGCGCGTCGGGCACCAGCACCTCATCGGTGCGACCCCGCGTGAGACGTCCGAGCAGTCCCGGGTCCGAGGCCAGCACCGGTCCGGCGCACGCGCCGATCAGCACGCAGATCGATGCGCCGGAGAACCACGTGACCAGAGCGAGAGCGATGCCGAAGAAGCCGAACTGGTCGAGGTTCTCGGTCACCGTCCGCGGCATCCACAAAGACGCCGACACCGCGTAGCCCAACATCGCCACAGCGGTGATCAGCGCGCCCGGGAGCAGCACCCGCCACCGGAGATGGCCGAGGAGCAGGAACCAGGAGGTGAACCACCACCACGCGACGGCGCTGGCAGCCACCAGCGGCACGACGACAACGAGGCCCGCACCGGAGCCGATCGCTCGGGCGAACACGCCGGTCGCCGTCAAGTACACGAGCATGGCGAGCAGCCAGGAGACGCCGCGGCTGTAGGAGCCGACCTTCAGGTCGCGGGGCCGCCGCCAGGCGCGGAGGTAGACCCGCTGCAGCGCCGTGGTGAACGAGCTCGCGAAGAGGATGGTGAGGACGAGACCGAGGACGCCCGTGGCCCGGCGAACATCGTCGGCGGACGTGAACGCCTCCCGTGCCAGCGACAGTGCGTTGCCCTGGATCCCCAGTCGTCTGGTCAACGTCGTGAAGATGGCACTGCGCATGCCCGTCGGCAGAAACGCTGCGACGACGATGACCAGCGGAAAGAACGAAACGAAGGCCTTGCCGGCCAGAGCAACGCTGCGGTCGACGAACTCGATCTCGAGCATCCGATCCCACACCTGCCACACCAACGTGTGCTGCAGCCGGTCCCGCAAGGAGGTGAACGATCGGGTGGTCCGAGCGACGAGGCCGGGCTGAGATCTGGGCGTCGGACTTGTCACGACGTGACGCCGTCATGCTGTCGTGCAGGAACGCTCGCCGACACGCACCTCGGTGTCGTTCCAGCGGCGCCATCAAGATCGTGCGGCACGTGCCCGCCTCCCTCGGTCAGTTCGTCGGACGACCACCTTGCCACCGGTGGAGATCTCCTGCCGACGGCCACATCCATCGACGCACCGCGAGGTCCGTGCACTACGGCCGTTCACCTGATCTGGGGGACGACCCGGGAGCGTGCTGCTCCTACCGTCTCATCTGGGCGCTCACGTTGCACGGTTGCGACGTCGTCGTCGCCGGGACGAGCCACCTCGTCCCCGCGCAGCAGCGCCCCGACCCTCACCGCGCCGGTCTCGACCGCATGGCTGGAGCATCTGTCTCCGTTCGCCCAGCGACGGCCGCGATCGGCGCTGCGGTTTCCACAACCCAACCCATCATCAACAGAAGGACAGACGTATGGCTGACTCCAATAGCCTCTTCATCTTCATCGGCACCTATCCGGACGAGAACTCGGCGCGCGCCGACTACGACGTCGTGAAGGACCTCCACGAGGCCGGCGCGATCGGAACGTACGACGCTGCGGTCATGACGAAGGACGCGAGTGGCAAGGTCCACGTCAACAAGGACGAGATGGCAACCCGCCATGGGGCCTGGGGCGGCGCGGCCGTCGGCGCCGTCGTCGGACTGCTGTTCCCCCCGGCGCTGATCGGATCCACCATCGTCGGCGCCGCGGTCGGCGGCGTCACCGGGCACCTGTGGCGCGGCATGTCCCGCGCCGACGTGAAGGACCTCGGCGACATCATCGACGCCGGCGAGGCCGCCTTGATCGTCGTCGGCGCAGACAAGCTCCAGGCGGCGCTCGACAACGCCCAGCTGAAGGCCGAGAAGCGGGTCGCCAAAGAGCTCGACGTCAGCCCGGCCGACGTCGACGCAGCGGTCAGAGAGGCGGCAGGCGAAGTCAGCTGAAGGCGGCAGTGCAGTGCCGGGCGTCGTTGGTGCGTCGCTCCGGCGGATGTCCAGTCCGCCCGGCACTGCTTGGTTCGTACGAGCTGCGACGTGACCCGCGCCGGTCCCGTCATCGACCCACTCCCCGGAGGCGTCGACCCACCTGGGTTGACCGAGGCCCCTGCCCTGCGGATCGCTCCATCGTGAACCGTGAGTGGGAGGGAAGCCCAACTCGCAGGCGCGATGCAACGGCCGGTCGTCGGTGGCGATGAAGGATCCCGACGATCGCCACCACGTGGGTCAGAGTCCGGTCATCTGAACGTGGGGCGACCGGGGAGTCGGCGACCCACCGCCCGCCGTCGGGGTCGCTCGACAGCGACTCGAGCCGGTGCTCAGTTCATCGAGACCGAGCGGACATCGCCGACGCCGAGCGGCCTCCAGAGCGACCAGTCGGCGTCGAACGGCCGGGTCCTCGGCGGAGCACCGGTGTGACGCGCTCAGTTGCTACGCCCTCGTGCAGGAAAGGCCGCGTCCGTGCGCCCGAGAGGCGACGAGAACAGCCTCAGCGAGGTGAGTGTTCCGCGGATCCTCACCCACGGGTGGAGTGGAATGCGCACGCCGCAAACGAACGCGATCTCCTTGTGGCTCAGAGGTACTCGTGGTGCCGCAACCATCGAAGCGACGCCCAGCCCCACAGCGGTGGCAGGTAGAAGGTGAGCAGTCGGAACAGGATCGCGGCCGCAGTGGCCGTCGTGTTGTCGATACCAGCGGCAACGAGTCCTGCAGTCAGCGCAGCGACGACGACTCCGATGCCTCCAGGGACAGGCATGATGCCGCCGAACAAGGCTGCAGCGACGTAGACGACGACCAGCGTCGCCAGATCGAGATGGGCTCCGAAGGCCTCCAGACACACGCCCAGTGCTGCTGCGTACAGGAACTGGTTGGCGAGGTTGCCGCCGAACACCCCGAGCAGCTTCGTCGGCGACCGAAGTGAGCGCACGGTGTCACGCACCTGTCCGAGCACCGGTCCGACGCGCTCCACGATCCGCGCGCGAACCTTCGCCAGCGCCGTGGCGAGCACGGCGGCGGCGATGATGACGCCGGCGGCGATGCCGAGGACGAGCGCCAGGTTGCCGGAGCCTCCCTCTGACGAGGAACGGAACGAGAGGTCGACGCCTCCGAGTCCGAAGCCGAGGATGAGGATCAGGAGTGCGATCTGCACGAGGAATCCGGCGAAGCCGTCGATCGCCGAGATCGAGACGGCTGACGCCGCGGGAATCCCTTGGCGTTGGAAGAACCGGATGTCGAGCGCGATGCGGCCGGCCGTGGATGGCACTGCGAGCGCGACGAACGCGATTCCCGACTGCAGGAGCGTCAGTGGACCGAGCGGCACCGGGAGGGGCGTTGCGCCTCGTGTGGCGATGGCCTGTGAGAAGAACGGCGTCTGCGCCACGACGAGCGCGGCGACGACCCAGCCGAGCGTTGCGCCGCTCAAGGTGTCCCAGAGCGCGGCCAGATCGACGCCGGTGAGAGCGGTGAGGAGCGCGAACGCCACGAGCGCCAAGAGCCCGGTCGTCAGAAGGGTCTGCGTCGAGACCCGCTGGAGCTTCGCGAGTTCGGGTGCGTCGAGGTCGGCGACGGCCGCCATTGCGGACCGGAGTGCATCCATGTCGAACTCCGCGGCCTTGACCTCCTCGCGGAGGGGCTTGCTCAGGGCGGCCATCTGCAGGAAGGGCAGCATCTGCTCCACGCCAGCGACTC
This sequence comes from Actinomycetes bacterium, assembly GCA_023427825.1. GTDB lineage: Bacteria > Actinomycetota > Acidimicrobiia > Acidimicrobiales > Microtrichaceae > Dermatobacter. The sequence continues at coordinate 3,739 of JAEZAI010000363.1, read as the reverse complement.
CGAGGTGTTCGCCTGCGGCGATGGTCGCGCGTTCGATGCCGGTCGAGACCGCTGTGGCGACCAGTACCTGGGCGTGGTCCTTCAGGATGTCCGCGTGATCCTGGATGAGTCGGGCGGCTCCGAGGTCGCGGTAACCCGATCGGCCGACGAGCAGGCCCAATGTCGACGACGTCACATTGCGATGGGCGATCCCCGCTCGGTGCAGGTCGGCGATCGTCGCCCAGATGCTCGGCAGTGCCTCTGTCGCAGCATCGCGACTCGCCTCGCTCAGTGGCACGGTCGCGTCCGACACGGCGAGCACGGCGTCGTTGCGGTCATCGAGGCCGGCCACGATCACGTGGGGCACTGCGATGTCGTTCGAGCCGGCCAAGAGGGTCAAGAACGCCTCGTGCTCGACGAGCTGGACTCTGCTCCCCGCCTCGGGTCCCGATCCCCGGTACCAGAGGGTGCGCCAAACCCGCTCGACGAGCCGGGAGTCACGGGCGTCACGGCCGTACACCTTGACGCGCAGCGGCTCGCCGGCAGCCGTCGTGCCGTTCAAGGCGACCACACCGCCGGCAGCGTCCGGCGTTTCCGTCAGGCCGACCGCCCGGATTCCCATCGCCGACAGCGAGTCGGCCACTTCGACTGCGCTCGGACGCCCGTCCGCAGTTCCGAGGACCAGATGCACCAACGATGCCGACGCACCGCCGAGGAGCAGGCTGAGCAATGCGCCCACGGGTGTCGTGGCGCCGAGGATCGCCGCCGACGTCGCACCGATGGCGATGGCGACGAGACCGAATCGGCGGTACGGGCGGGCCAGATGCGCCGCTGACGCATACGTGGCCGTGGCGCCCATCGAGAGAGCTGCGAGCGGGATCGTCCCGGACGGGCCTCCCGTCAGAAGTTCCGGGACGTCCGGCCACGAGCCGTTGATCCGATGCACGGCGACTGCGCCCAGCGCAAGGGCGACGAGCGAGGCGAGCACGACGTCGAGCAGCACATCGGTCCTGCGACGCAGTACGGCGACCAGGAGCAGTGCGAGTGTCCACACCAGCAGCGTGGCGACGCCGAGCTCCCACAGGAACCGGAGCCAACCCGGCAGTTCGTCGAGGAGATGGATCAGCGTGCGTTCGAACCCCGACAACGGCACCGCGATCAGGCCGAGCAGGAGGAACGACAACACCGTTGCGCCGAGTGTCACCGCATCGGAGGACGACCGCCGCCGCGGCGCATCTCGTCGCGCGGAGAAGAACGGCGTTCCTCGTGGATCGCGCACCGGGTGGGGGGACCTCACTGGATGTCGGCGGGCGCGGATCCCGGCGTACGCACGATCGCTGGCTCGACGGGATCCAGAGCCGACGTGCGGCGACGCAACCGCGTGGGCCGAGGGGTCGAGCGCAGTTTGCCCTTCGCCTGGTCAGCCGCGTTCTTGATGCGTTCTCCGCGATCGACCTCCATGGCGAGCAGTGCGTCGCGAACTGAGGACTTCTGCTGATCGGTGACAGCGGGGAGCCGGTACGCGGCGTGGACGAAGTCTGCGGTGTCACCGCGGTAGTCATGGCCGAACGACTTGAAGTGCCCGGGGATCACGCGCATCGCGTTCATGGCGTCGACTGCGATCTGCACGAACGTGATGAGCGGCACCCAGTCCATCGATGCTGCGACGCCTCGTCCTCGGAGTCCGTCACCCAGCCACGGCGGACGCTTGACCGCCCAGCGGAACGACATCTGGGCGATCGGGTCGTTGTCGTGGTCGACGACGACGGCGCGCAACCGATCGCGTTCGGTCTCGCCCAGACGGTCGTATTCGTCGAACGAATCGAAGGCGGCGACGGTGCCGGGGGGCACGAGCTCGCCGGCGCCCTGCCGCATGCCCGTCTTCGACCACTTCGCGAGTCCTGGCAGACCGAACCACAGCGCTCGGTCGATCCCATAGTGATCGAAACCGGAGATCCCCTGGTACATGACGACGTCCGAGGAGGACCAGGCACCCAGGCTCTCGCCGAAGACGAGCACCGTTGGGCGCTGGTCGACCGGCATGCCGGCAAGACGCATCTTGATGCCCCACAGAAGTCCTCGGAACTGTGCACGACCCAAGTGGACCTTCTGCACCTCCAAGAAGGAGGGGCCTCGCCCGTACTGGATGCACGCCGTTGCGACGTCGCCGCGGGTCAGCAGCTCGGCCGACTCGATCATGGTCTGATCGACCCAACCGGTCCCGGTCGGCGACACCAGGAGGAGGTACTTGCGATCGAAGGCGCCGAGCCGTTCCAACTCGTCGATCATCATCTCGGACCGGCCGAGCGGATACACCGGGTCGCTGTTCACGCCGACGAACGCACGGATCGGGTGCGCGAGGGCCGGCTCCCCCATGACCGACTCGATCATGTCGGGGGTGACCACGTCGGTGACGAAACGCCGGCCCTGCAGCCCGAGTTCGTCGAACGGCGAGATGCTCGCAGGCCCGCCTGACGAGTAGGGATGGTCAGGCGGCTCGGCGTACGCCGGCTCGAGCTTCTCGTTCGTGCGAGCCACGTAGCCCACTCCGGCCGTGTACAGCGCTGCGGTGCCGGCGCTCCACACGGCAGCATTGACCGAACGCGCCACGACCGAGTGCGCGATTCCCGGCCCGAAGAACCGGTGGAACCCTCGACGGGACAGAGCGAACGCCAGTGCGGCACCGTTGCCGAACGCAACCGTCGCGAGGCCGATGCCGATGGAGGCAGGAAGCGACGCAGCCGCGTCCTTGTCGCTCCAGCGTTCCACGATGGCGGCCCGCTGCTGCAGTAGATGTCCGGCGTGGTACAGGACGGCGCCGGCACCAGCTGCGCCGATCACGACGGGGCGCGCCGCCGACCTGGGCGGCAGCCGGTGCCGTATCGCAGCGGCCGACTCGTGGATGCCGCCCCCGACGGCGGCTGCGGCGACGAGCCGTCCCGCGGAGCGGAGCGACGCCCGGCTGGTTGGTTCGTCGTCGGACTCAGGCATTCGCTCGACCGCCAATCCGACGCCGGCGACGGCAGCGCGGACGGCCAGCCGAACGCTCAGCCTCGAGCTGGGAACGACTCGGTCGATGGCGTGGTTCACGCTGCGGCCGACGAGCTGCGCGGCGAGCACGGACATCCCGACGGCGAGGCCTTGGTGCCAGCTCGCTCGGGGCATGAGTGATGGTCCGTATCCCGCTGCGACAGCGCGTGCTACCAGGGGCCCTTCCGGTCCGCCGAGGGGGTTGAGGCGATCGGCCACGTTGGTCGCAACGGTGGACACCATCTGTCGCTCATGCATTCGGGATCTCCTAGGTTCGTCGCGCCGATGCGAGTGGTGCTGTGCGGGACCGCTTCGTCCATCGTCCTGCCTTGGGCCACGCCGTCCCCGCCCAGCCGCGTCAGTTGAGGTAGTGGACCTCGACGCCGTGGATCGTCCCGTCGAACGGGAACGGGGCGCGGTCGTAGTAGTCGAGTGAGACGGGGCTGCCGAGGCAGGTGCCGATGTCCAGGCAGTCGTTGGCGGTGAAGAGCAGCGGCGCGCTCACCGGTACGCGTCCCTCGGCGACGGGTTCGCCGTCCACCGACAGGTGGATGTCGAGCGGTCCGCCCGGTCGGGCCTCGGCGTACTCGGTCCGGATCTCGATCGAGTGCCGGCCGGCGGAGAGTGCGGCGTCGGCGCGGATCTTGGTCCGCATCAGGATGAAGAGGTTGTACTCGAAGCAGAGCTGCCCGCCGTCGAGGTAGCAGGTGAGCCCGCCGCCGGCCCCCCC
>JAEZAI010000348.1 GCA_023427825.1 Actinomycetes bacterium | reverse complement strand
CGCTCACTCCGTCACCTCTCCGACGTGATCGAACCGGGCTGACATCGGCGGCCACGCCAACGGGCTGACACCAGCGGACGAGCGTCAGCGGGCTGCGTCAGCGCGCTGACGACGACGCGTTCGACGCCGGCTCAGCCCTGGCTCAGACGCTGGAGCGCGAACTGCTCGCGCGCGTCGCCGTCCACGAAGCCGACGACCGCCTGCGCGGTCCGCCGTCCGGCCTGGCGCAGGGCTTCGGCGCGGTGGTTGCCGTCCTCGAGCACCAGCTGATCGTCCCGGAAGGTGACCACCAGCGGGGTGGGCTCCCAGCCGCCCTCGATCTTGCGCGCCATGTCCGCCACCCGGTCCGACCACTCGTCGTCGTCGACCTCCACCAGCACGGGGTCGCCGGACGGGCCGGCCAGACGGTGGAGCTCCTCGATCGGCAGCTCCACCGGGCCGACCCACAGGCCGTTGCGCTCCAGCAGCTGGTCGGCCAGCGGTGCGTTGTCGCTGCCGGGGCTGCAGAGGAAGTCCCTGACCCAGTCCTCGATCCGATCGCGTGCGGCCGCACGTCGCAGACCTTCCGCCGTGAAGTCCCGCTGCCCCATGGTCGGTTCCTAACCGCGGCGGCGCCCGGTCAGACCGCCCTGTGGCTCACGTCTCGCGCACCAGCCCGACCAGATGGGACGCCTCGTTGAACGTGTGCAGCGTCCAGCGGTCGCCGTCCTGCTCGTGCTCCCAGACGGTGAGGCCGGTGTTCGACGGCTGCAGGCGGGCACCGGTCTCGGGATGCGGGATCCCCAGCAACGTGCGCATGGACGCCATGATCACGCCGGCGTGGCAGACCGCCACCACGGTGAGTCCGCGGTGCTCGTCCGCCAGGCGGCGGAGCGTGCGTTCGACACGTTCGTGGAAGCTGTTCCAGCTGTCGCCGCCGGGGGCGAACACGCGGTCGGGCTCGGTCGTCATGTCGAGCTCCCCGTAGCGCTCGGGGTACTCGGACCACGGGAGGCCGTCGGCCTCGCCGGTGTGCACCTCGCACAGGTCGCAGTCCTGCTGGACCTCGTCGAACCCGAGGCCGGGGGCGATGATCCGAGCGGTCTCGATGGCCCGCGGGATCATGCTCGTGACCACCACGTCCGCGTTGATCGCGCCGGTGTCCAGCAGGTGGTCGCGGAGGGCCTCGGCCTGCCGGCGGCCATGCGGCGTGAGGCCGCTGCAGCCGGTCGGACCGGCGATCACTCCGTGGAAGCCCGCGTGGGCCTCACCATGGCGGACGAGCACCAGACGCATCGGTGCAACCTACGGCGGCTCACACGGCGCGGTGAGACGGGTCGCGTGCCGGTCCCCCATTCGGGCAGGATGGCGGGATGCCCCGCACCGCCGCGGCCGCGGTTGGCGCCGCACTCGCGCTCGCCCTCCTGCTCGCGGGAGCCTGCTCCGCCGACGAGCCGTCGGCGGAGCGCAGCGCGCCGGCGCCGCCGGACGAGGCCACGACGACCACCACCCCCGACGGACGGTCGAGCCCAGGGTGCGGCACCGAGGCGCCGGCCGTCACCGCAGAGGAGGACCCGACGGGCGAGACCGTCGCCGTGCTGCCGTCCGACGGCGTCGACCGCTCGTACCGGCTGGCGGTACCCGACGGCGACGACCCGTCGACGCCCACGCCGGTGATCCTGGACCTGCACGGCTCGGGGTCGAACGCCTTGCAGCAGAGCGTCTACTCGGGGTTGCCGGCGCGCGGCACCGAGCGGGGGTTCATCGTCGTGACACCCGATGCCGTCGACGGCCGGTGGGAGCTGGGTCCCGAGGGTGCCGACGACCGCTTCCTCACCGCGCTGCTCGACCACCTCGGCGACACCTACTGCGTGGACCTCGACCGGGTGCACGCCGCCGGCATCTCGCTCGGGAGCTGGAAGGCGACGATCACGGCGTGCACCCACCCCGACCGGTTCGCGTCGCTCGTGCTCGTGGCCGAGGAGGTCGCGCCGAACGGGTGCGCCAAGCCCGTCGTCGCCTTCCACGGCACCGCCGACCGAGTGGTCCCCTACGGCGCGGGCGCGGATCCCGGGATCGAGGTCACCGGTGCGAACGCCGGGCTGACCGGCGTCGAGGTGAACATGCCGGCGTGGGCCGCCAACGCCGGCTGCTCGACGGACAAGGACGTGACGCCGATCGGCGAGGACGTGGAGCACTGGCAGTTCCGTGGTTGCCCCGACGGCGTCGACGTCGAGCTCTACTCCGTCAAGGGTGGCGGCCACACGTGGCCCGGGTCGCCCATCGAGCTGCCGGGAACCACGCACACGATCGACGCCACGGCCATCGCGCTCGACTGGTTCGACGCCCACCGGCTCCGCTGACGACCGACGTCAGCTCAGCGTGGGGAGGCGCTGTGCGTGCGACCGGGCGCCGCGGCACAGGTCGCCGACGTCGTCGAGCCGGGCGGGCAGGTCGCGGATGGTCCAGCGATCGGGCCGCAGCTCCGGGTCGTCGAGCTCGTCCCAGGTGATGGGCACCGACACCGGAGCGCCCGGGGCCGGACGCGTGCTGTACGGCGCGACCAAGGTCTTGTTCACGGCGTTCTGCGTGTAGTCCAGCCGGGCCAGGCCCTTGCGGTCGCGCACGGTCCACTTCCAGCTGACGAGCTCGGGCACGATCCGGCCCACCGTGCGCGACACCGTCTCCACCCAGTCCCGCGTCTCGTCGAACGTGTAGCCGCCGACGACCGGCACCCAGATCTGGATGCCCCGGCTGCCGGTCACCTTCGGCAGCGCCCAGACGCCCAGGTGGTCGAGCGCGGTGCGGTGCAGCCGGGCCAGCTGCAGGAGCTCCTCCCACGTGGTGCCCGTGCCGGGGTCCAGGTCGAACAGCGCCCACGACGGCTGGTCGGGGTGCTCGGTGGTCGACGTCCACGGGTGGAGCTCGATGGCACCGAAGTTGGCCATCCAGGCGATGGTCGCAGCCTCGGAGGCGACCATGTAGGTCTGGGTCTCGCCCGGGTCCGCAGCCGGGTTGTCCCACCGCTCGATCCACTCCGGTGCGTGGCCGGGGACCGCCTTGTGCCAGAAGCCCTGGGCCGTCACGCCGTCGGGGTAGCGGTGCAGGTTCACCGGACGGTCCTCGAGCAGCGGCACCAGGAGCGGCGCCACCCGGGCCCAGTGCCGGATGAACTCGCGCTTGGTCACCGGCTCCTCGCCGTCGCGACCGGGGAACAGGACCTTGTCCAGGTTGGTCACGTGCAGCTCGCGGCCCGCGTACTTCCACGTGCCCTTCTTGCCGAGCTCGTCGAGCGCCACCAGCTGCGGGTCGTCCTCACGTAGCGCCTTGAGGTGGATCTCGGCCCGACCGGGATCCGCGGCCGAGTCCCACGTGGCGTCGGGATCGTCGCGGACCTCGTCGTTGGTCCGACCCGACACGACCGACTCCGGGTGGTCCTCGGGGTCCCAGCCGCTGACAGCGTCGTCGTCCTTCTTGTGGAACATCAGCCACTGCTCGCGACCGCGGTCGGGGCGGGTGCGCACGAGCATGAAGTGCCCGACCAGCTTCTCGCCCTGGAGCTCCAGGTGCAGCTCGCCGTCCGCGAGCTGCTCGCCGGGCGTGCCGTCGCCGTGCACCTCGTAGGTGCCGTGGTCCCAGACGATGACGTCGCCGCCGCCGTACTCGCCCTGTGGGATCACACCCTCGAACGAGAAGTACTCGAGCGGGTGGTCCTCGGTCCGGATCGCCAGACGGCGGACCGACGGGTCGAGCGAGGGCCCCTTCGGCACCGACCAGCTGACCAGCACGCCGTCGATCTGGAACCGGACGTCGTAGTGCAGTCGCCGGGCCTGATGCCGCTGCACGACGAACCGCTGGTCGCCCTCGGGCAGGGTCGTCGTGTCGCCCGACGGCTCGCTGGTCCGGGAGAAGTCGCGCTTGCGCCGGTACGTGCCCAGCTTCTCGGCGACCTCGGGATCCGCCATCGATCACGCGCTCCTGCGGGTCGACCCGGACGACTTCTTCTTGCTCGCGCCAGTGCCGGCCGACGCCGTCTTCCTGCTCGCCGCCTTCTTCCTGCTCGCCGCCTTCTTCCTGCTCGCCGGCTTCTTGGTCGCGGGCTTCCTGCTCGCCGACGCCGCCTTCTTGGTCGCCGCCTTCTTCTTGGTCGCCGCCTTCTGCTTCGACGACGACCTCGTCGCGGATGACGTCGTGGTCGACGACCGCGACGTGTCGGCGCCCGACTTCTTGGCGCCCGACTTCTCGGCGCCCGACCTGCCCGCTCGCGCCTCGTCCACGCTGGCCTGCAGCGCGGCCATCAGGTCGATCACCTCGGCACCCTCGGACTCCTCCTCGCCGTCGGGCTCGGTGGTCACCTCGTCGCCGCGATCCCGCGCCTCGATGAGATCCTTCAGCTCCTCCGTGAACGTGTCCTCGTAGCGGGTCGGGTCCCAGTCGGTGGCCAGCGCCTCGATGACCTGGTCGGCGAGCGCCAGCTCCTTCTTGGACGGTGCCGCCCCGCCGGTCGGGATCTCCTCGACGTCGGCGACGTCCTCGACCTCGTCGGCGAAGTGCATCGTCGACATCGCCAGCGCCCCGTCCACGGGACGGATGGCCGCCAGGTACTGCTTGTTGCGCATGACGACCGTGCCGATGCCGACCTTCTGGCTCCGGTCCATGGCCGCCGCCAGCAACCGGTAGGCACGCTCGGCACCCTCGTCGGTCGGCGCGAGCCAGTAGGTCCGCTCGAAGTACACGGGATCGATCTCGGACAGGTCGACGAAGTCGGTCACGTCGACGGTCCGGGTCGACTCGGGTCGCAGCTCCTCGATCTCCGACGGATCGAACGCCACGTAGCGACCCTTCGAGACCTCGTAGCCCATCTCGATGTCGTCGGCGTCGACGGCCTCGCCCGTCTCCTTGGACACCTTCTGGTTGCCGATCCGGGCACCTGTCTCGCGTTCGATCTGGTGGAAGTGCACGTCGTGGTCGTGCACGGCGGTCAGCGCCTTCACGCCCACGCTCACCAATCCGAAGCTGATCGACCCGGTCCAGACCCCTCGTCGTGCCATGGCCACCTCCTACCCCGAACGGCCGGGCGTGCTCCCGCCGCCGGACCCGGCGACCCGCTCAGGGAAGGAGCCCGCGGACGTACGCGGCCTGACCGAGGTGCTCGAAGCAGTCCTCGATGATGCTCACCCAGCGGACGCCGGCGGTCACCGGCGGATCCCAGGACTCGTCGACGACCACGTCCAGGTCGACGTCGGACAGACGTCCGAGCAGCGCGAGCGACCGGGCCGCGACGGCGTCGTGGTACGAGACCAGGGCCGCCGGGTCCTCGATGCGCAGCGCAGCGACCTGCTCGGCGGTGTGGCCGTAGCCGGAGTCGTTCGGGTCGGGGGCGAGACCCATGGCCTCGGCCCAGCCCTCGGACACGTGCAGCTGGTCCCCGTCCAGGAACTCGGCCACGTGCGCGTCCTGCACCCGCGTCAGGTGCCAGAGGAGCCAGCCGATCGGGTTGGCGCCGGGCTGGACCTGCCAGGCCAGCTGCTCGGTGTCCAGACCGTCGGCGCCGTCGCGCACCTGGTCGCGGATGCGTTCCACCGAGTCGACCAGTGGTTGGGTCGCTTTCATGGGGCTCCTCCGATGCTCGGGCGGTGGCGGGTCAGCCGCCGTCGAGGTGATCCAGGATCGCAGTCGCGGCCTCGGTCGGACCGGTCGACGTCACGTCGATCTCCAGTTCGAGCTCTGGGGGACGCACGAGCGTCTCGCCGCCCAGGATCTCGAGGGCGCGCTCGGCGTCGATGAGCTTGCGCCGCGCAAGGCGCTCGGGACGTGCGACGCGCCGGACCAGCTCGTCGGTGTCGCAGTGCAGCATCACCGGCCGGTAGGTCGACGAACGCGCCGCCGCCACCCGACGGACGCGGTCGATGGTGTCCGCGCCCAACGGGTTGCTCACGACGACGAAGTTCGTGAACACCAGCGTGCGGTCCGGGTCCACGAGCTCGATGGCCGCCCGGTGGACCAGCTCCCGCACGCCGTGGACCAGCTCCCATGCCCGGGGCGGCGGGGTGGTGGTCCCGTCGGAGCCGATCACCGACAGGATCGGCAGGCTGGTCAGGTGGTTGTCGACGACGACCACCTGACGGCCGCGCCGCTCCGCCGCCTCGACCATCGCCGTCGCGACGGTCAGCTTCCCGGTGCCGGGGAAGCCGAGCAGGTGGACGACCGCCGGCGCGGTCATGTCGTCGCTGATCGTCACCTCGCCATTCGACCACGGCCCCTCCAGGTTCTGTTGCGCGATCGACGGCCGATATGCCGTAGAT
>JAEZAI010000330.1 GCA_023427825.1 Actinomycetes bacterium | reverse complement strand
CTGGCGGCCCAGGGCGACCTGCGGTTGGCCGGCCACCTGGCGGAGCTGGCGGCACAGGCCGCGCCCGACGACCCGGGCGTGCACCGGGTGCGCGCCGAGGTGTTCGGGGCGCGTGCACGACAGGAGGCGTCGCTGATGGCGAGCGGCATCTTCCTGTGGGCCGCGGACGAGTCGGAGCGACGAGCGGCGGATCCGTCCGGGTCCGCCGAGGTCGAACAGGGGGCGAAGTGACGGTGCTGGACCGGTTCAGGGTCGACGGGAAGGTGGCGCTGGTGACGGGCGCCGGACGGGGCATCGGCCGCGCCAGCGCGCTCGCTCTGGCGGAGGGCGGCGCGGACGTCGTGGTGGCGGCCCGGACGCTCGAGCAGGTCGAGGAGGTCGCGGCCGAGGCCCGGTCGTTCGGCGTGCGGGCCGAGGCGGTCGCGTTCGACGTGATGGAGCTCGAACGCCTGGGCGAGCTCGTCTCCGTGGCCACGGACCGGCTCGGCGGGCTGGACCTGCTGGTCAACAACGCCGGCGGCTCGTTCCCCAAGCCGCTGCTCGACACGAGCGTGTCGAGCTTCGAGCGGGCCTTCCGCTTCAACGTGACGACCGCGCTGGAGCTGACCAAGCAGTCGGTCCCGGCCATGCTCGCCCGCGGGGGCGGCTCGGTCGTGAACATCTCCTCCGCCATCGGCCGGCTGACCGACAGGGGGTTCGCCGCGTACGGCACCGCCAAGGGCGCGCTGAGCCACCTGACCCGCCTGATGGCGTGCGACCTGGCACCGCACATCCGCGTCAACGGCATCGCCACTGGGTCGATCGCCACCTCCGCGCTCGACACGGTCCTGACCGACGACGGGCTCCGGACCGCCATGGAGCAGGCCACCCCGCTACGGCGCCTGGGCGACCCGGACGACATCGCGGCGGGCGTCCTGTACCTGTGCTCGCCGGCGGGCAGCTTCATCACCGGCAAGCTGCTGGAGATCGACGGCGGCACCGAGGCCCCCACGCTCGGCCTCGGTCTCCCCGACCTGGAGCCCGGTCCCGCCACCTGACCGCCCGCATGGGCCGTTCGGCACACGACCACGACCTGTGCTGATCTTCACTACCCTTCGTGGTCGTTCTGACGCACTCCGTCGCTACGATGTGGAGGTGTTGCGCTGGGCAGCGAAGCGGAACGGAGAGGGTGACGGGCGCCAGGTCGCGTTCGAGGACCTGCTGGACCGGCTGTTCGCACGTTTCCTGAGCGTCTCGACCGCGGATCTCGAGGGCGCGCTGCAGGCGACCGTCGAGGAGCTCGGCCGGTTCGTGGGCGTGGACCGGAGCTACATCATCCGCCACGACTGGCACCACGGGACGTCGTCGATGACGCACGAGTGGTGCGCACCCGGCGTCACCCCGTCGTTCGAGATGGAGCAGCGGATCCCCATGTCGACCGGGCCGCGCCAGCAGCAGCGCCTCGAGTCGCTCGAGGTCAGCCAGATCCCGGACGTCGCCGCCCTCGGCGAGGGCTGGGAGCAGGACCGGGCCTACCTGGAGTCCGAGGGCATCACCGCGATCCTCGAGGTGCCGTTCTCGCTCGGCGACCGCTTGGCAGGGGTGATCGGCTTCGACTCCGTCAGCGGGCCCGTGCAGTGGCGACCCACCGACGTCACAGCGCTCAAGGCGGTCGCGTCGCTGCTTGCGAACGTGCTCGCTCGCCGCGCCACCGAGGCGACCCTCAACGACACGCTGCAGGAGCTGCGCGCCGTGTTCGGCAGCGCCCCGGTGCCGCTGATGCTGCTCGACCATGCGGGCGTGGTGCTCCGCGCCAACGCGTCGGCGTCCGAGATGTTCGGGCTCACCCCCGAGGAGCTCGTGGGCTCGAACTGCCTCCAGCGGATCGAGCCGTCGGACCTGGAGGACGTGGCACCGCGTTGGATCAGCATGCTCGAGGCCAACGGCTCGGACGTCTCTACCGACGAGGTCCGCTTCCTGACCCCGGCCGGCTACCGCTGGCACCGGGTGGACGCCAACGCCACCCGCGACCCCGACGGCCGGTTCCGGTACTCCACGGTGCACATCGTCGACGTGGACGACGCCCGCCGCACCGCCCACCAGCTCGGTCGCAGCGAGCGACGGTTCGGCTCGCTCGTCGAGAACCTGCCCGACGCGGTGATGCGGTTCGACCAGAACCACCGCGTCACGTTCGCCAACGCCGCCGCCATCAGCACCAGCCAGAACATGGCGGCGGCCGGAACCGTCATGCGGGCGGGTTGGCCCCGGCTCGAGCGGACGTCCGAGAGCACGCTGCGCGAGTCGCTCACCACCGTGTTCGCCAAGGGCCGGCCGATCACCGTCGAGTACCCGGTCGGCTCGGGTGCCGCCGAGATGTGGTGCGAGTCCACGTTCGTCCCCGAGTTCGCCGCGGACGGCACGGTCGAGTCCGTCCTGCTCGTCGCCCGCGACATCACCCACCGCCGCGTGGAGGAGGCCGAGCTCGCGCACCGGGCCTCGCACGACACGCTCACGGGTCTGCCCAACCGGTCGCTGCTGCTCACGCTGCTCGCCGAGGCCAGCGCGGCCAGGGAGGGCGTGTCCGACGACCGCGCCCTTGCGCTGCTGTTCCTGGACGTCGACCGGTTCAAGACCGTCAACGACACGCTCGGTCACGGCATCGGCGACGAGCTGCTCTGCCGCGTCGCCGACCGTCTGGGCTCCGTGCTCCGGCCGTCGGACACGCTCGCCCGACTGGGCGGCGACGAGTTCACCGTGCTGCTGCCCGACGTCGGACCCGGCGAGGCGGTGCTGGTGGCGAACCGCCTGCAGCAGTCGCTCCAGGACCCGATCGACATCGACGGGATGACCTTCCGGCTGACGGTGTCGATCGGCGTGGTCGAGTCGGCGGAGCCGGCCGAACCCGCGGACCTGCTGCGCTGGGCCGACGCCGCCATGTACGAGGCCAAGGACCAGGGTCGCGACTGCGTGTGCACCTTCGACGACCGGATGCGCGCCGAGGTGAGCGAGCGCAACGAGCTCGACCGGGACCTGACCGGCGCCCTCGACCGCCGTGAGTTCGTCCTGCACTACCAGCCCGAGGTGGACCTGGAGTCCGGGACCACCGTCGGCTGCGAGGCGCTCGTGCGCTGGCACCACCCGGTCAAGGGGGTCATGTCGGCGGACCGCTTCATCTCCCTCGCCGAGGAGAACGGGACGATCGTCCCGCTCGGCCGGTGGGTGCTGCGCGACGCCTGCCGCACGGTCGCCCGCTGGAGGTCCGAGGCCATCGTCGACGAGGACTTCGTGCTGCGCGTGAACCTGTCCGCTCGCCAGATCGACCAGGCCGGCCTCGCACAGGAGGTGGCCGAGCTGCTCGCCGACACCGGCCTCCCGCCGGCGCAGCTGTGCCTGGAGATCACCGAGACCGCCCTCATGCGCGACGTCCGGGCCGGCCTGCAGGCGCTCACCGAGCTGCACGAGGTCGGCGTCCGCCTGGCGGTCGACGACTTCGGCACCGGGTACAGCTCGCTCAGCTACCTCAAGCGCTTCCCCCTCGACGTGCTCAAGGTCGACCGCTCGTTCGTCGACGGCCTGCCCGACGAGGCCCACGACGTGGCGATCACGACCGCGATCCTGGAGCTGGCCCGCTCGCTCGGGCTCAGCGTCACCGCCGAGGGCGTGGAGACCCCCGAGCAGCGCGAGGCCCTGCTGGCCATGGGTTGCCGCCGGGCTCAGGGCTACCTGTTCAGCCGGCCGGTCCCCGAGGCCGAGCTCGTGGCGATGATGTCGGCCGGCTCGCCCGACCCGGAGCCCGACCCGCGCCTCGGTGCCGGGGCGGCGACGACGGCCCGCCACGAGGTCGCCCCGCCCCTGGCCGTCACCACCCCCGACCCGACCCGACGGGCGGCCGCGCAGAACTAGAACCTGTTCTCGTTCTGTGGATAGGGTGCCCGTCGGACCGGCACCGGGCCGGTCCTCTCGGATCCCGAGGGGGGACCCATGCCGGCCGTCCTGACCGAACGCGACGGGCACCTGCTCGTCGTCACGCTCAACCGTCCCGAGCGCCAGAACGCGATCAACGGCGAGATGCTCGTCCTGATGCTCGACGCGTTCCGCGAGGCGGACGAGGATCCCGACATCCGTGCGATCGTGCTGACGGGTGCGGGCGGCAACTTCTGCTCCGGCGCCGACCTCAAGGACATGGCCGGCGGCTTCTCCGAGAAGAACGACGCCGTCGTGGACGTCCAGGCCCGCATGGCCGAGGATCCCGACCTGCACTGGAAGGCGCTGCTGCGCTCGTGGCGGCCCGGCGTGCCGATCATCCTGGCGGCCGAGGGCACGGCGATCGCCGGTGGCACCGAGCTGCTCGGCGCCACCGAGATCCGCGTGGCCGGCGAGTCGGCCAAGTTCGGCATCTCCGAGGTGAAGTGGTCGCTGTACCCGATGGGTGGCTCGGCGGTCCGCATCCCGCGCCAGATCCCCTACACGATCGCAGCGGAGCTGCTCCTGACGGGCGAGCACATCAGCGCCCAGCGCGCGCTCGAGATCGGCCTGATCGGCCACGTGGTGCCCGACGGCCAGGCCCTCGACAAGGCCAAGGAGATCGGTCATCGCATCGGCGAGGGCGGCCCGCTCGCGGTGCGCGCCCTGCTGAAGACGCTGCGCGAGACGAACGGCATGCGCGAGACCGAGGCGCTGGACCACGAGTTCACCTACGGGTGGGACGTGTTCGCGTCCGAGGACGCCAAGGTGGGCCCGCGCGCCTTCAAGGAGAAGCGGAAGCCCAACTTCCAGGGCAAGTGACGGCACCACGGGTGCAACGGAGCAGGACAGGGAAGCGGAAGCCCAACTTCCAGGGCAAGTGACGCCACGCGCCAGCGAACGCTGACCGCACCGATCGGGGGACAGGACATGGATCTCGGACTGCAGCTCGGCTACTGGGGGCAGCTGCCCTCGTCGGACTGGGTGGAGCGCGCGGTCGAGGCCGAGCGCCTCGGCTTCACGTCCGTGTGGACCGCCGAGGCGTGGGGCTCGGACGCCCTGTCGCCGCTCGCCTACCTGGCGGCCAAGACCGAGCGCATCGCACTCGGCACGTCGGTCATGCAGCTGGCGGCGCGGACGCCGACCGCCACCGCCATGTCGGCGATCACCATGGACCACCTGTCGAACGGCCGGTTCCGGCTGGGTCTCGGCGTGTCCGGCCCGCAGGTGGTCGAGGGGTGGTACGGCCGCCCGTCGGACAAGCCGCTGGCCCGCACCCGCGAGTACGTCGAGATCATCCGTCGCGTGGTCGCCCGCGAGGAGCCGCTCGACTTCCAGGGCGAGTTCCACCAGCACCCCTACAGCGGCGAGGGATCGGTCGGTCTCGGCAAGTCGCTCAAGTCGATCGTGCACCCGCTGCGGCGCCACATCC
>JAEZAI010000325.1 GCA_023427825.1 Actinomycetes bacterium | reverse complement strand
TTGCCGCCCCCGGGGGGGGGGGGGGGGCCCCCCGCCGCCCCCCCCCCCGGCGCAGTTCGAGGCAGCGGTCCACCCGACCGCAGTCGGCAGTGAAGATCGAGCCAGTGCGGAACGAGGGGCAGGAGATGGGTGCGATGAGCAGGTACGGATCCGGGTCGGGAGCGACCCGCAGGAAGGGCAGGCCGGCGCTGGTGGCCGTCATCGCCGCGGCGCTGGTCGCCGCGGTGCTGGCGATCATGCCGTTCGGGGCGGACGCGCAGCCCGTCGCGAACCCGGGGCCGTTCAACCTCAAGATCAGCGGCGGCAACATCGCCATCAAGGACACGGACTTCGACCTCACGGCCAAGCCGCTGCCGGCGTGCTCGGACGGCGAGGACAACGACGAGGACGGCGCTGCTGACTACCCGGCCGACCCCCAGTGCAGTGCGGCCAACGACAACAGCGAGCTGGCCTCGGGCTTCCAGCCCAAGGAGGACACCACGATCGCCGGCTCGATCACCGGCACCGGCGCCATCTCGGTGCCGCAGAGCGGCGTCTACTTCCCCCCGGCGTACATCTCGGCCCAGGGGTCGGTGATCACCGCCACCATCCAGCCGACGGCGGCTGCGACCGGCAACCTGAACCCGCTGACCGGCGTCGCGAACGTGAGCGTCTCGGTGCGGGTGAAGCTGGAGGGCAGCCCCTCGGGCGTGTCCCTCGGCAGCTCCTGCTTCATCGGCCCGATCACCCTGGCGCTGACCACGGGCACGACCAGCCCGCCGGCGCCCAACACGCCGATCACCGGCGTGCCCTACGACGCCTCCACCGGCGTGGCCACCATGGTCAACAACTCGTTCAGCGTGCCGGGCGCCAGCGGCTGCGGTCCGCTCGGCCTGGGCAACGGCCCGATCAACGACGAGCTCGGTCTGCCGGCCGCCGCCGGCACCAACACGGCCATCCTCGTGGGCAGCGTCAACCCGATCATCGGCAAGGGCGTCAAGGCGGACTTCACCCCGTCGGTCACCACCGGCAACGCGCCGCTCACGGTGAACTTCAACGGCACCACGTCGACCGCCGCCAAGCCGATCGCCAGCTACGCCTGGGACTTCGGCAACGGCCAGACCGGCACGGGCTCCACGGCGTTCACCACCTACAGCACGCCCGGCACGTACGACGCCAAGCTGACGATCACCGACACCGATGGCGACGTCGACTCCAAGACCGTCCAGATCACGGTCAACGAGCCGCCGAACTCGCCGCCCACCGCGGCCATCGGCACGTCCGGCACCTCGGGCAACGCGCCGTTCACCGTCAACTTCTCCGGCGGCGGCTCGTCGGACACCGACGGCACGATCGTGAGCTACGCGTGGAACTTCGGCAACGGCCAGACGGCCACCACCGCGGACGCCTCCACCACCTACAACTCGGCCGGCACCTACAACGCCACGCTGACGGTGACCGACGACAAGGGCGCCACCACCACGGCGACCCAGGTCATCACGGTGGCGCCCAAGCCCAACGTGGCGCCGACCGCGGTGGCCAACGTGGTCTCGGTGGTGGGCACGGTCCCGATGACCGTCAACCTCTCGGGCGCGAGCTCGAGCGACTCCGACGGCACGATCGCCGGCTACGCCTGGGACTTCGGCAACGGCCAGACGGCCACCGGTGTGACCACCCAGGTCACCTACACCACGGCCGGCACCTACACGGTGGCGCTGACCGTCACGGACAACCAGGGTGCGACCGGCACGCAGACGGTGCAGATCGACGTCTCGGAGAACCCGAACATCGCCCCGACGGCGGTCGCCTCGGCCTCCGTCACCTCGGGCACGCTGCCGCTGACGGTGGACTTCGACGGCACCGACTCGGCCGACGTCGACGGGACCATCGTCAGCTACTCCTGGAACTTCGGCAACGGCCAGAGCGGCTCCGGGGCGACGGCATCGACGACCTACTCGATCGCCGGCACCTACGACGCCGTCCTGACGATCACCGACAACAAGGGCGCGACCAGCTCGGCGCACACCACGATCGTGGTGAGCAAGCCGCCGAACCAGGCGCCCGTCGCCCAGGTCGCGGCCACCCCGTCGACCGGCACGGCCCCGTTGCTCGTGCAGTTCAGCAGCGCCGGCTCCAGCGACGCCGACGGCGCGGTCGCCAGCTACGCCTGGAACTTCGGTGACGGCCAGAACGGCACCGGGCCGAACCCGTCGCACGCCTACACGGCGGCGGGCACCTACACGGCGACCCTCACCGTCACCGACAACGAGGGCGCCACGGCGCTGAAGAGCACGACCGTCACGGTCGTGGCGCCGAACCAGCTGCCGACGGCGGTCATCCAGGCCACCCCGACGGCCGGTCCGGCCCCGTTGCTCGTCAACGTCAACGGCGCGTCGTCCACGGATCCCGACGGCTCGATCGTCCAGTACACGTGGGACTTCGGCAACGGCCAGACCGCCTCGGGCCCGACGGCGTCGACCACCTTCGCCAGCGCCGGCACGTACACGGTCCGGCTGACCGTCAAGGACGACAAGGGCGCCCAGCGCTCCGTCACGCAGGCGATCGTCGTGAGCGGCGCCAACGCCAAGCCGGTCCCGGCGCTCCTGGCGCTCCCCACCTCGGGCGTCGCCCCGCTGCTGGTCACGGTCAACGCCACGGGCTCCACCGACCCCGACGGCTCGATCGTCAGCTACCAGTGGGACTTCGGCAACGGCCAGACCGCCAACGGCCTGCTGAGCCAGGTCACGTACACGTCGGCCGGCACCTACACGATCACGCTCACGGTGAAGGACAACAAGAACGCCACCGCCACGGCGACGGAGACGATCGTCGTCGATCCGCCGCAGACGGTGACCGACCGTGTCCGCATCCAGTTCAACGGCGCACGCAACTACGCCTACGAGGGTCGGACGGCGACGGGCAACCTCTACCTGAACCGTGACGAGTTCGGCATCTCCCGGGTGGGCGGCAGCGCCACCTACGTGGGTCCGGGCGGATCGCAGGGCACGATCACCGTGGACCTGAACCGGTTCCTCTGGTTCAACTCCTTCCTCGGCTCCGTGTCGGTCAACGACCCGCAGAACGGCATCAACAACCTGTCGTCGCAGGTCGTGTTCGTCGCACTGTCGAGCCCGTCGGCCAACTCCGCCCGCCTGTCGGGCACCTGGTACGTGGGCGACCAGTGGTGGGACCCGGGCTCGGCGTTCAACTTCGCCTTCACGATCGACGACCGGGCCTGAGGTCCGGGCCCGACCGCCCCATCACAGGAGGCAGTGACGTGTCCTTCCACGACGTGTCCTTCCGCAAGGTGAGGACCACGATCGCCGTGGCGCTCGCCGCGGTCACGCTCGGCGTGGCCGCGGCGTGCACGCCGCCCACGACGGACCCCGGCGTCACCACCACGTCGCCGCCCACGTCCGTCCCGGGCGGCAGCTCCGCCGTGACTGCGATCGTGTCGGGGCGCCAGCACAACTGCGTGCTGCGCGCCAACGGCACGGTCCGGTGCTGGGGCAACAACAGCTTCGGCCAGCTCGGCAACGGGACCTTCACGTCCTCATCGACGCCCGTGAACGTCACCGGGCTCACCAACGTCACGTCGCTCGCCGCCGGCGGCTTCCACACGTGCGCGACCAAGGCCGACACCACCGTCGTGTGCTGGGGCAACAACGCGGACGGCCAGCTCGGCGACGGCAGCTGGACGACGTCCAACACACCGGTCGCCGTCTTCAACCTGACCGGCGCCACGTCGGTGGCGGTCGGGGGGTCGCACACCTGTGCGCTCAAGAACACCGGCACCGTCGTGTGCTGGGGCGACAACTTCAGCGGTCAGCTCGGGACCGGGTCGAACACGTCGGCCACGACGCCGCGCAGCGTCGCCGGGCTCACCGCCGCCTCGGCCGTGATCGCCGGCGACAACCACTCGTGCGCGCTCCGCACCAACAGCGGCGTGTACTGCTGGGGCGACAACGTCAACGGGCAGGTCGGCAACGGCACCTTCATCTCCGCCAGCGTCGCCGGACCGGTCACGGGCCTCGCCGGCGTCACCAGCGTGGTCGCCGGCGGCGGCTTCACCTGCGCCACCCGCACGGGCGGGCTCGGTCCCGTCTGCTGGGGCGAGAACCTCTACGGACAGCTCGGCAACGGCCAGGTCCTCCCGCCGCCGCCGCAGGAGGGCGACCCGCCGCCCCCGCCGCTCAAGGAGAACACCCCGCAGATCGTCGTCGACCTGGCCGCGGTCAGCGCGATCGGTCGAGGCTCCGACCACGCGTGCGCGGTCACGGCCGGCGGTGCCCTGTGGTGCTGGGGCCGCAACGACGCCTCGCAGCTCGGCGACGGCGGCACGGCGGCCAGCTCCTCGCCGGTCCAGGCCTTCTCGCTCGTCGGCGTGACGCGGGTGACCGGCGGCGACGCGCACACCTGCGTGCTGCGCAACACCGGCGCCGTCCAGTGCTGGGGCTCCGGCACCTACGGGCAGCTCGGCGGCGGCAACAACAACTCGTCGATCGCGCCCGTCACGGTCGGCGGCCTCTGATCAACGAGTGCACCCACCGCGTTCTGTTGCGCGATCTACGACCCATGGGTCGTAGAT
>JAEZAI010000287.1 GCA_023427825.1 Actinomycetes bacterium | reverse complement strand
GGCGACGGTCGACGTGCTGCTCATCGCCACGGTCATCTCGGCCAACGTGGCGGTGCTCGTCCTGCCGGTGGTGCTCCGCCGGTGGCGGCAGCTCGGCTACGTGCTGGCCGCCATGCTGCTCACCGCCCTGCTGTACTCGGTGTTCGGTGGTTGGGTCGGCCTGCGACCGGTCAGCGTCGACACCGGTGCCACGACCGAGGCGATCGCCCGGACGTTCGCCGCCAACGTCGCCGCCACCGCGCAGCTGGTCGCGGCGTTCGTCACCACCGGGCCGTTCGTCGGCATCCGGATGCGGCGGCTGGGACTCGGGATCGTCGGCGGTGTGCTGGTGCTGCAGCTCGCCGTCGTGTCGGGCGGCGAGGCCACCCACGTCCTGCTCGTGCTGACCACGGGCTACGCCGTCGCGAGCGCGGTCCTGCTCGCCTTCGGTCGCCCGACCACTCGACCGAGCACGGCAGCCCTGGAGCGGATCCTCCAGCGAGCGGGGGTCGCTGCGACATCGTTGCAGCAGACCGGGATCAGCCCGCGGGGCTCGATCACCTACACCGGCACCGACACCGACGGCGACGGACTGTTCGTCCGGGTCCTCGGCTCGGACCGCCTCTCGGCCGACCTGCTCCGCCGTGCCTACCGGGCCGTCCGCTACCGATCGCCGGGCGACGACCGCCCGTTCACGTCGATCCGCCGGTCGGTCGAGCACGAGGCCCTGGTGTCGTTCCAGGCCCGGGACGTGGGGGTCCGCACGCCGCGACTGCGCAGCCTGGCGGCCGTCGGCGAGGACTCCTTCCTGGTGGCGTTCGACCGGGTGGACGGGCACGATCTGGCGTCGGTCCTGACGGCCGGCACCGACGGGGACGGCGATGGCGACGACGCCCGGATCGACCGCGTCCTGCGCTCGACGTGGGAGCTGGTCGCGACGATGCAGGCGGGTCGCATCGCACACCGCGACCTGCGCACCGAGAACCTGCTCGTCGACCGCGACGATCGCGTGTGGGTGGTCGGACTGTGGGGGGCCGAGGTGGCGGCCGACGACGCGCTGCTGCGCACCGACGTGGCGCAGGTGCTCACGTCGCTCGCGCTCGCCGTGGGGCCGGAGCGGGCGGTGGCCAGCGGCGCGGAGGTCCTGGGCGGGGCGGCGCTGGAATCGAGCCTCGGCCGGCTGCAGCCGCTGGCACTGGCGCGGCCGACGCGGGCCCGCCTGAAGCAGCATCCCGGCCTGCTCGACGAACTGCGCAACGAGCTCGAGCAGCGCTGCGGAGTGGAGCACGCCGAGCTGGAGCCGCTCACGCGCATCGGGCCACGGCAGCTGTTCAGCATGGCCATGCTCGTGGCGGTCGTGTACTTCCTGGTGCCGCAGTTCGCGGACATCCCGGCGATCTTCGAGCAGATCACCGACGCGGACTGGATCTGGGCGATCCCGGCCACGGCCGCATCGATCGCCAGCTACGTCGCCGCGGCCATCGCGCTGAGCGGTGCGGTCCCCGGACGGCTGCCGTTCGGCGCCACCTCGGCGGCGCAGCTCGGCACGGCGTTCACCTCGACGGTCGCGCCCGCGGGCATCGGCGGCATGGCGCTCAACGTGCGCTTCCTCCAGCGACAGGGCGTGGACTCGGCGGTGGCCACGTCGTCGGTCGGACTGGACGCGGTCGGCGGGTTCCTGGGCCACGTGGTGCTGCTCGTCATCTTCGTGTTCTGGGCGGGCCGCGACGCGATCGGCGACGTGAACCTGCCGTCGCCGTGGGCGCTGGCGATCGGCGCTGGGGTCGTGGTCGTCATCGGGGCGATCTCGCTGCTGTTCCCCTCCACCCGCCGCATGGTGCGCCGGCAGGTGGTCCCGATCCTCGGCCGTGCCGCCGGTGGCCTCCGGGACGTGCTCACCACTCCCAGCAAGATCGCCCTCATGCTCAGCGGCTCGCTGCTGGTGACCTTCAGCTACCTGCTCGCGTTCGTCGCGTCCGCCGAGGCGTTCGACGTCTCGACCCAGTTCGCCACCCTCGGCGCCGTCTACCTCTTCGGCGCGGCGATCGCGACCGTCGCGCCCACACCCGGCGGCATCGGCGCCACCGAGGCCGCGCTGATCGGCGGCATGGTCGCGGTCGGCGTTCCCAACTCGCAGGCCGTGCCCGCGGTGTTCTTCTTCCGTCTCGTCACGTTCTGGATCCCGATCCTGCCCGGGTGGGTGGCGTACACCTGGCTGCGGCGAACCGACCGGCTCTGACCCACTGCCGCGGACGAGCGACCGGGGGTCGAGGCCGGCTCGGGCCCGTCGGTGCGCCGCGCCGGACGGCCGGTGTGCGAACGTGACGGGCCTGGGCCACGACCGGAGGGAAGCTCGTGCTGATCCAGTCCATCGGTGACCTGCTGCCGTCGGCGGTCGGCGTCGCCATCAGCCCCATCCCGATCATCGCGATCGTCCTCATGCTCGCCACCCCCCGAGCGCGGTCCAACGGGCTCGCGTTCAGCCTGGGGTGGGTGGTGGGGCTGAGCGCGGTGATGGCCGTCGTGCTGCTCGTCGCCGGCGGCGCCGGTTCCGATGCGACCGACGACGGCGTCGACTGGGCGACGCTCGCCTTCGGGCTGGTCTTCCTCGGCCTGGCGCGCCGGCAGTGGAGCGGCCGGCCGAAGAAGGGCGAGGAGCCGAGGATGCCCGGCTGGATGCAGGCCGTCGACCACTTCACGTTCCCGAGGTCGCTCGGCCTGGGCCTGGCGCTCTCGGCCGTGAACCCCAAGAACTTCGTGCTGACCGCAGCTGCGGCCGGCGCCATCGCCCGCCAGGACATGCCCGTGGGTGACGACGTGATCGCCGCCGCGGTGTTCGTGGCGATCGCGTCGGTGAGCGTGCTCGGACTCGTGCTCTTCTACCTGGTCACGCCACGGGCGGCCTCCAAGCCGCTCGACGCGATCAAGGAGTTCATGGCCACCCACAACGCGGCGATCATGACGGTCATCCTGCTGGTGCTCGGCATGAAGCTGCTGGGCGACGGCCTGGGCGGCGCCTTCGGCTGACCGGCGCCCCGTCGGTCGGCCCCGCAGCTCGAGCGAGCAGGCGAACGGGCGACCGATGACGATCGGGCGCGCGGTTCGTCGGAAGGTCCGTGGAGATCAAGAACCTCGGTGCCGCGCTGTACGACACACCGGACCTCGAATGGACCGCGATCACCTCCCGTCTCGAGCGCGGGGTCCCGCAGGCGCCGGGCCAGGGCGGCCCGGGTCGCCACACGTGCTGGCTGGCGACCGTCGACGCCGACGGCGCGCCGGTGATCAACGGCATCGGCGCCATGTGGGCCCATGGCACGTTCTGGTGGGAGACCGGCCGGACCAGCCGCAAGGGGCGGAACCTCGACCGTGACCCGCGCTGCAGCCTCAGCCTGGCGACCGACGACTTCGATCTGGTCGTCGAAGGCGTCGCTGAGCTCGTCACCGACCCGGATCTGGTCGCGGACCTGGCCGCCCGGTGGGCCGACGAGGGCTGGCCGGTGGAGGTGGACGAGAGCGGAGCGGCGCTGACCGCACCGTTCAGCGCGCCGTCGGCCGGACCGCCGCCGTGGCACGTCTACCGGATGACGATCCGCTCGGCGACGGCGCTGGCCACCGTCGAACCCGGCGGCGCCACGCGCTGGCGCTTCTGATCTGCAGCGACCAGGCCGGTCAGCGTCAGCGGCCGGGCGCGTCGTCCAGGCTGGTCGGCCGCGACGGGCGGAGCCCGGGCACGGCGATCCCCAGCAGGCCGCGCCCGACGGCCTTGAGGATGTCCCACTGGTCGAAGCCGTCGCGCCACAGCGTGATGCGGCCGTCGTGCACGTCGAAGCGGCCCATCACCCAGAACTGCAGGCGGAGCGGACCGAGCACGATCACATCGGTCCGCTCGGTGAGCACGACCGGGCCGTCGGCCGAGATCGCGTGCAGGTACACCTCGAAGCTCACGTCGGGTCGGGTCAAGCCCTTGAACGCCCGTCGCACCTTCTTCGCGCCGTTGATGGCCGGCAGACCCACGTTGACGTAGTGGACGCCGGGGTCGAGCAGCTCGATCGCCGCGTCCAGGTCGGACGCCATGAGCGCGGCGAGGAGGGCCTCGGTGACGGCCTGCGGGTCGGTCGGCGCGGCGTCCGCCGACGCCGGGGTGGGCAGGAGCTCGGTCGACATGGGCGGATGCTAGAACCCGCACCGCACGCCCCGACAGGGGTCAGTCGTCGGCGGCCCCGCCGCCCGTGCCGACGGTGGTGCTCGGGCCGACGGTGGTGCTCGGGCTCGAGCCGGCCGTGGCCGTCGCACCGGCCGGCACCTCGTCCCAGATGTCGATCGTGCCGCCGTAGTTCGCCACCCACACCCGGCCGGTCGAGTCGTCGTACGCGATGCCGATCGGGTGGTGGCCGGCCGGCTCCTTGACCAGCACCTTCATGTCCGACGTGCGGATCTTGGAGATGTTGCTGTTCTCGTAGTTGACGACGTAGAGGGCGGTGCCGTCGGTGGAGATGTCGGCCGACCGCGGCTGGGTGCCGGTGGCGACCCGGGCGACCACCTGGCCGGTGGCGGTGTCGATCTTGGCGACCTGGCCCGCCTTGTTGAGCGTGACGTACAGCGCGCTGTCGTCGGGGGCGATCACGATGTGGCGGGGGCCCGCGCCCACGTTGCGGATCCACGAGACGGCGCCGGTGTCGATGTCGACCTTGGCGACGTCCGAGCCGCCCATCACGGCCACGTACGCGGTCCTCGAGTCCTTCGTGACGGCGATGCCGCGCGGGTACCGGCCGTTGATCTTGACCGTGTTGAGCACCTGGCCGGTGGTCGTGTCGGCGATCGTCAGGTCCCACGTGCACCAGTTGGTGGCCAGGACCTTGGATCCGTCGGGTGTGACCGCCACGTACTTGGGCACCGCGCCGGCCGGGATGACCTGGGAGACCTTCCAGGTCGTCGTGCTGATCCGGTACAGGTAGCTGGTCGTCGTGCCGTCGCCGGGCGAGCACGAGTCCTTGCCCTCGCTGAAGCCCGGGCCGTACATGGAGTAGTTGGAGACGTAGACCTCGTCACCGTCGGGAGTGAAGGCCGCCTCGACCGGTGCGCCCTTGTA
>JAEZAI010000221.1 GCA_023427825.1 Actinomycetes bacterium | reverse complement strand
GTACGTGGCGGTCGTCCAGGTGGCGCCGTGCGTACAAGTTCGTCGCCGGTCATCGAACTTGTACGTGGCGGTCGTCCAAGTGGCCGGTGGCGTACAAGTTCGTCGGCGGTCATCGATCTTGTACGTGGCGGTCGTCCAGGTGGCGCCGTGCGTACAAGTTCGTCGGCGGTCAGGGTTGCTGGGGGTGCGCGGCGCGGTCCGTGACGATCAGCGAGCGGGGCGCCTCCACCAGCGACGCCGGGTACAGCGGGTCGCCGGCGAGCACGCCGGCCAGCGCCTCGCGCTTGGACGCGCCGGTGATCAGCCACAGCAGCTGGTCGGTGCGGCCGAGCGCCGGGTACGTCAGCGTCATCCGCCGCCGGTCCTGGTAGGCGGTGGAGGTGACCGCGACCGGCCGGTCCACGACGCCCAGCACCTCGTCGCCGGGTACCAGCGACGCGGTGTGGCCGTCGGGTCCGATCCCCAGGTGGATCAGGTCGAATCGCTCCGGGAGCGTCGCCGCGTACTCGTCGCACGCCGAGTCCAGCAGCTCGTGCTCGGCCACGGCACCGCCGAGCCCGTTGCCGACGAGCTGCTCGACCGGCATGAGGTGCACCGCCACCGGCAGCGCGCCGATGGCGCCGTGCAGGCCCACGGCGTTCCGGTCGGGGTCACCGGCGGGGGCGATGCGCTCGTCGACCTGCCAGATCGACACCGCCTCCCACGGCAGGTCCTCGTGCGCGAGCCGGGCGAACATCGCCCACGGCGAGCTGCCGCCGCTCACCGCCATCGTGAACGCCCCGCGATCGGCGACCGCGGCGGTCACGGTCCGGGCCACGTACTCGGCCGCGGTCGCAGCCACGGCGTCCGCGGCCTCGACGACCCACTGCTCGTGGTCCACGCGACGGCCTACTTCCGCTCGACGTGGCCGCCGAACTCGGCCCGCATGGCCGACAGGACCTTGCCCGTGAACGTGCCGAGGTCCCGTGACTCGAACCGCTGGTAGAGCGCGGCGGTGATGACCTCGGCCGGGACGCCCTCCTCGACCGCGGCGAGCACGGTCCAGCGCCCCTCGCCAGAATCGGACACGCTGCCGCCGTACTCCTCGAGCTCGGGCGAGCGGGCGAGCGCGGCGGCGGTCAGGTCGACCAGCCACGAGCTGACCACCGAGCCGCGGCGCCAGACCTCGGCGACCTCCGCCACGTCGATGTCGTACTGGTACGCCCAGGGATCGCGCAGCGGCGTCGTCTCGGCGTCGGCCACGGCACCGGCGTGGTGCGAGCCGATGCCGGCGTGCTTGATGATGCTCAGGCCCTCGGCGATCGCCGCCATCATCCCGTACTCGATGCCGTTGTGGACCATCTTCACGAAGTGGCCGGCCCCGCTCGGCCCGCAGTGCAGCCAGCCGTCCTGCGCAGTCCCGCGCTCACGGCGGCCGGGGGTCGGCTCGACCGCGTCGGTCATCGGTCCCGGGGCGATCGTCTCCCAGATCGGCGCCAGCCGGTCGACCGCCTCGTCGTCGCCGCCGATCATCAGGCAGTAGCCCCGGTCCAGCCCCCACACGCCGCCGCTCGTGCCGCAGTCCACGTAGTGGATGCCGTGCTCGGACAGCGCCTCTGCACGGTGGATGTCGTCGCGGTAGTACGAGTTGCCACCGTCGATCACCGTGTCGCCGGCCGACAGCAGGGGCACCAGGTCGTCCAGGGTCGACTGCACGATCGCGGCGGGGCCCATGATCCACACGGCCCGGGGCGCCTCGAGGGCGTCGACGAACCCCTGCAACGTGGTCGCGCCGGTGGCGCCCTCGGACTCGAGCGTGGCGACCGCGGCGGGGTTCACGTCGTACGCGACGCAGCGGTGTCCGTCGCGCATCAGCCGTCTGACCAGGTTGGCGCCCATTCGTCCGAGCCCGATCATTCCGAGCTGCATCGGGGTGTCGGTCGCCATGTGGCCTCCGGGGGTCAGGGGGTTCTGCCGGTCAGGACGTCGAGGGGTTCGCCCGCATGGCCCTGTAGGTGCGGACGAGCGCGTTGGTCGACGAGTCGTGCTCGAGCGTGGGCTCCTCGGTGGACGTCAGCGCCGGGAGGATGGCGAGCGCCAGCTCCTTGCCGAGCTCGACGCCCCACTGATCGAACGCGTCGATGCCCCACACGGCGGCCTGCGTGAACACGCTGTGCTCGTAGAGCGCCACGAGCGTGCCGAGACGGAACGGCGTGAGCTCCTCGGAGAGCAGCACGGTCGTCGGCCGGTTGCCCTCCATGACCCGGTGCGGCACGACGGCCTCGGGGGTGCCGAGCGCGCGCACCTCGGCCTCGGTCCGGCCGACCGCCAGGGCCGGGGCCTGGGCGAACACGTTGGAGGTCAGGATGTCGTGGTGCCGGCCCAGCGGGTTCCGGCTGCGGGCGAAGGCGATGAGGTCGACCGGGACCAGCCGGGTCCCCTGGTGCAGCAGCTGGTAGAAGCTGTGCTGGCCGTTGGTGCCGGGCTCGCCCCAGTAGATGGCGCCCGTGTCGTAGTCGACCGGCACCCCCTCCACGGTCACGTGCTTGCCGTTGGACTCCATGGTGAGCTGCTGCAGGTACGCGGGGAACCGCGCCAGGTACTGGTCGTACGGCATGACGCCGATCGCCTGCACGTCGAAGAACTCGCCGTACCAGACCGCCAGCAGCCCCATCAGCACCGGCAGGTTCCGGCGGAACGGCGTGGTGTGGAAGTGCACGTCCATGGCCCGGAAGCCGTCGAGCAGCTCCCGGAACGCCGGCGGCCCGATGGCCAGCATGGTCGAGAGCCCGATCGCGGAGTCCATGGAGTAGCGACCGCCGACCCAGTCCCAGAACCCGAACATGTTCGCCGTGTCGATGCCGAACTCCGACACCTTCTCGGCGTTGGTGGACACCGCGACGAAGTGCTTGGCCACGTCCGCGTCGGCCCCCAGTCCGTCGAGGAGCCAGTCCCGTGCGGAGCGGGCGTTGGTCATCGTCTCGATCGTCGTGAACGTCTTGGACGCCACGATGAAGAGCGTCTCTGCGGGGTCCAGGTCGCGGGTGGCCTCCACCAGGTCGGTGGCGTCCACGTTCGACACGAACCGGAACGTCAACCGTCGGTCGCTGTAGCTGCGCAGCGCCTGGTACGCCATCACGGGCCCCAGGTCCGAGCCGCCGATGCCGATGTTGACGACGTTGCGGATGGGCCGTCCTGTGTGGCCGACCCACTCGTCGCTGCGGACCCGGTCCGCGAACGCCGCCATCGCGTCGAGCACGTCGTTGACCTCGGCCACCACGTCGACGCCGTCGACGACGAGCTGCTCGCTGCGGTCCATGCGGAGCGCGACGTGCAGGACCGACCGGTCCTCGCTCACGTTGATGCGGTCGCCGCGGAACATGGCGTCGATGTGCTCGCGGAGCCCGGACTCCGTGGCCAGGTCGACGAGCAGGTCGAGCGTCTCGTCCGTGGCGCGGTGCTTGGACAGGTCCGCGTGGATCCCGCACGCGTCCAGCACCATCCGCTCCCCACGGTCGGGATCCTGGGCGAACAGGTCGCGCAGGTGGCGCCCGGCGATCGCGTCGTGGTGCTCGGCGAGGGCCCGAAGGGCCGGCCGCTGACGGAACGGAACGCCTGTCACCTTCACTCCGTGGGCTCGACGTCGACCCGTAGGGCGTTCGCCGGTGACCCTACCGGGCCGTCGGGCGGTCGCGGAT
>JAEZAI010000191.1 GCA_023427825.1 Actinomycetes bacterium | reverse complement strand
GCCGGGTCCCGCTCGAGGGCATCGACGGCGAGGCCGTCTTCAACCAGGGCCCGCGGGCGCTGTACGTCGGCGGCGCCCGCCGCGCCGTGCTGGGTCGTCTCGGGCAGGCACCCGCCGGGCGCAAGCCGCCCACCAGGGGGAGCGGCGCGCTGATCGCCGGCCGCCTGGACAGCCTGCCGACCGGGGCCGGGTCGCTGCTGCGGACCGGCAGCGTGGCGGGGGCGTCCAAGGCGCGACTGGCGACGGCACTCGGTCGCCTGGCGACCGGACGCGTGCCCGCCGGGCGGCCCGACGTGTCGAGCGCCGAGTGGATCCACGGGCTCGTGGGCGATCACGAGGACGTGGCCGCGACGGTCGCCGCGCTGTTCCGGGTGGCGACCTACACCGCGGACCTGGACTCGCTGTCGTCCGACGCCTCGGTGCCGCAGGTGGTGCACGCCACGAGCTCCGGGGTCCTGTACCTGGACGGCGGGTTCCAGCAGCTCGTCGACGGCCTGGCCGATCGCCTGCAACGCGCCGGCGGGACCCTCCACGACCACGCCGTCGTGCGGTCGGTGGCGGCGGACGGGCACGACGGCGCATGGACGGTCACGTGCGCCGACGGACACGCCGTCACCGCACGTGCCGTGGTGCTCGCCGGTGGCGGCCCGGCGGTGGCGGCCGGTCTGCTCGACCTGCCATCGCTCGTGGACCGTGCCGGACCCGAGGTCACGGCGGCGTGCCTGGAGCTCGCGGTCCGGGGCCCGGTGCCCACGCGCTTCGCGTTGGGCATCGACGAGCCGCTCTACCTGTCCGAGCACGCACCGCCAGCCGACCTGGGGCCCGAGGGCGTCAGGGTG
This sequence comes from Actinomycetes bacterium, assembly GCA_023427825.1. Lineage (GTDB taxonomy): Bacteria > Actinomycetota > Acidimicrobiia > Acidimicrobiales > Microtrichaceae > Dermatobacter. The sequence continues at coordinate 2,792 of JAEZAI010000191.1, read as the reverse complement.
GTCCACGTGGCGCGGTACGGCGCCACGTCGATCGACGCAGATCGGACACGGCTGGCCGAGCTGGCCACCCTGGCGGGCATCCGTCCGGGCGACGTCCTGGCCCGACGCTTCCTCGGCCGGATGGTCGTGCAGGCCGGCATGCCGACCGCCACGGGCGGCGGGCTCGCGGGCCGTCCGCCGGTCGTCGTGGACGAGCGTCCCGGGGTGCTGCTGGCCGGTGACTGGGTCGGGCCGGTCGGCCTGCTCGCCGACGCCGCGGTGGCGAGCGGCGAGTCAGCGGGCGCCCTGGCGGCGGCCCACGCGGCGGCGCCGGCGAGGGCTACCGTCGGCTCGGAGGCGTGATGACCGGGACCGTCGCACCCCCCGATCGCGACGAGCCCGTCACGCGCCGCGCCGGGCCCGGCGACGCCGTCGCCGTCTTCGAGGCCGAGCGCGCCCGCCTCACGGGGCTGGCGTACCGGATGCTCGGATCGGTCGCCGACGCGGAGGACGTCGTGTCCGAGGCGTGGGTCCGGTTCCAGCGCGCGGACCCGGCCACGGTGGACCGCCCGGCGGCCTGGCTCACGACCGTGACGTCGCGGCTGGCGATCGATCGGCTGCGATCCCAGACCAGTCGCCGCGAGGACTACGTCGGTCCATGGCTCCCCGAACCGGTCGTGACCGCGGGGCCGGGCGCGGTCGGCCCGGCGCCGTTCGACGACCCGGCCGAACGTGCGGAGCTGTCCGAGTCGCTGACGCTCGGGTTCCTGGTCGTGCTGGACCGGCTCGGTCCGGTCGAACGGGCGGTGTTCCTGCTGGCGGACGTGTTCGGCGAGCCCTACGCGGAGATCGCCCGGGCCGTGGGCCGCTCCGAGGAGGCGTGCCGTCAGATCGCCTCCCGCGCCCGGCGGCGGGTGCGTGAGGAGCGTGCGGACCGCACCGCCGCGGACGAGGAGCTGCTCGCCGGGCTGATCGGCGCGCTCGCGGTCGGCGACGTGCAGGGCCTGCTCGACATCCTGTCGCCCGACGTCGTGCTGACGAGCGACGGCGGTCCCGACCGCCACGCCGCGCGCCGACCGGTGCTCGGTCCCGAGAAGGTGATCCGCCTGCTCACGAACCTCGCCGGCCGCATGCCCCACGGCATCGACATGGAGATCCAGCACGTGAACGCGGCGCCGGCGCTCGTCATGCACCACCCCGACGGGACGATCGTCATGTCGGCGGACCGCAGCGACGAGGGACTCGTCGCCGCGATCCGGCTCCAGCTCAACCCCCAGAAGGTCGCGGCGCTGGAGAGCCCGTTCCCGGGCGTGTGAGCCCCGTCAGTACTTGAGCTCGGGCTCGGTGCCGGCCGGCAGGTTGATCGTCTTGTACTCGAGGAACTCCTCGAGGCCCTCGGGGCCGAGCTCCCGGCCGAGGCCCGACTGCTTGTAGCCGCCGAACGGCGAGCCGAAGGCCATGCCGTACATGTTCACGCCGTAGGTGCCGGTGCGGACCCGGCGGGCGACGTCGATCGCCGCGTCCACGTCGCCGCCCCACACCGAGCCCGACAGGCCGTAGTCGGAGTCGTTGGCGATGCGCACGGCGTCGTCCACGGCGTCGTAGGCTATGACCGACACGACCGGGCCGAAGATCTCCTCCTGGGCCACGCGCATGTCGTTGGTGACGTCGACGAGCAGCGTCGGCTCCACGAACCAGCCCTGCTGGTCGGTGCCGGGGCGGCCGCCGCCGACCGCGACGCGGGCGCCCTCCTGGGCCCCCACCCGGATGTAGCCCTCCACGCGGTCGCGCTGCGCCTCGTTGATCAACGGGCCCACGTTGGTGTCGAAGTCGGTCGGATCGCCGACCGTCTGGGCGGCCATCTTGTCGGTCAGCACGCCGACGATCTCGTCGTAGCGCGAGCGGGGCGCCAGCACCCGGGTCTGCGCGACGCAGGCCTGGCCGTTGTTCATGATGCCGGCCGACAGCAGCTCCTCCGAGACGGCCTCGATGTCGACGTCGTCGAGGAGGATGGCCGCGGACTTGCCGCCCAGCTCGAGCGTGCAGCGCTTGAGCTGCTCGCCGCAGATGGCGCCGATCTTGCGGCCCGCCGCGGTGGAGCCGGTGAACGAGACCTTGTCCACGTCCGCGTGGCGCACCAGGTACTCGCTGACCTCGCGGTCGGCCGGGACGATGTTGAGCACGCCGGCGGGCACGCCCGCCTCGTGGGCCAGCTCGGCGAAGCGGAACGCCGACAGCGGCGTGTCGGGCGCCGGCTTGAGGACCATGGCCGAGCCCGACGCGATCGTGGGCGCGAACTTCAGCATGGAGATGAAGAGCGGCACGTTCCACGGGATGATGCCGGCGACCACGCCGACCGGCTCCTTGCGCACGATGGCCGGGCCCAGGACGTCCTGGCGCAGCTCCTCGAACTCGAACTCCTCGAGCACCTTCACGTAGGCGTCGAGCACCATGTTCGTGGCGCCGATCTGGCCGAAGTGCGAGAAGAGGATCGTGGCGCCCACCTCGGCGACCACCAGGTTGGCGAGCTCGTCGGACGCCTCGATCAGCTTGGCCTGCAGCGACCGCATGACCTCCAGGCGCTCGGCCTTGGAGCTGTTGGCCCACGGTCCCGACTCGAGCGCGGCGCGAGCGGCGGCGACCGCTCGGTCCATGTCGGCCTCGGTGCCCTCTGGGACGCTCCCGATCGTCTCGAGCGTCGCGGGGTTCACGACCTCGAAGCGATCGGTGCCGGCGGGGTCGACCCACTCGCCACCGATGTAGAGCTGCTTGTAGTCGGTCATCGGTCGGTCCCCCTTGGACGCGCTGGCTGC
>JAEZAI010000180.1 GCA_023427825.1 Actinomycetes bacterium | reverse complement strand
GGTGCGGGGGTGCCGCCGCGGACGGCGCGCTGCATGTGACCGGGGCGGCCGGGCGCATGTGAGCCCGGGTCCCGAGTGCGCGTAGGTTCGGACGATGGCCGAACCGGAACGCGAACGACTTGCCGAGTCCATCCGGGCGCTGGTGCGGGCGACTCGGATCACGCAGACCGACGCGGCGGTCATCGGGACCGCACAGGAGCTCATCGACCGGGCGACGGAGCTGCTCGCCGCCGACACGTTCGAGGGGCCGCACTGCCAGGTGGGGTTCGGGTCGATCGTCGACGGCGTGGACTTCAGCGGGCCGCCACCTCGCTGGTTCCCGTTCTCTCCGGTCATCGGGCGCTGCAACCCCCTCTCCCCTCCCGTCGAGCTCGACGTGGTCGAGGAAGAGATCGACGGCGTGACGGCCAAGGTCATCGTCGGCACCGTCACGGTGACCGAGGCGTACAACGGACCGCCGTGGGACAACACGCACGGCGGCGTGATCGCGGCGATCTTCGACGAGCTGCTCGGTTCCGCGGCGATCGCGGGCGCCGGCGGCGGCTACACCGGACGGCTGACCGTCAACTACCGCCATCCGACCCCGATCCTCCAGCCGCTCGAGCTGCGAGGGTGGGTGGCCGACGTCGACGGCCGCAAGGTCACGGCGAGGGGTGAGATCCGCTGCGGTGGCGCCGTCACCGCCGACGCAGAGGGCCTGTTCATCCAGACCGCCGGCACGCTCACCTCCAGCGACTGACACGCGTCGGCGCGGCGCGCGGTCGGCCGCCGCGGGCAGGATGCGGGCATGCCCAGCGACCCCGCCCCGACGCGACCAGCCGACCCCCGACACCGAGCGGCCGACCCTCGACGGGCGCGAGCGCTCCCGATCCTCGCCTCGCTCCTGCTCGTCACGGCGCTCGTCGCCGGCGCGTGCTCCGACGACGACAGCGGCTCGGCGGGCGACGCGACGACCACCACCGCCGCCCGGTCCGGCGTGCCCGCGGCCGACGGCGGCCCCGACGACCCGGCGTTCGCGACGCCCGGACCGTTCGAGGTGGGCGTGACCACGCTCTCGCTGCCGGACCGCCAGGTCGAGGTCTGGTACCCGGCTGCGGAGGGCAGCACGGAGGGCCAGCCCGAGGCCACCTACGGCCAGCTCGACGCCCTGCCGCGCGACCTCGCCGCGGCGGCCCCGGCGCTGCTGCCCGCGGACGTGCCGATCTCGGTCCTGACGGTCACGATGACCGACACCTACCGCGACGTGCCGGCCTCGGACGACGGCCCGTTCCCGCTCGTGCTGTTCTCCCACGGGTTCGGCTCCTTCCGGATGGACGCCTCGGCACTCCTACGCGGCATCGCGTCATGGGGCTTCGTGGTGGCCGCTGCCGACCACACCGAGCGGGGACGCGCGGCGATGGTGACCGGTTCGGCGAAGGGCGACACCGCCAAGGACGTGGCGGTCCTCATGGACACGATCACGCTCGTCGGCGACGCGACCGGTCCGCTGGCCGGGCTGGCGGACACCGACCTGGTGGGCGCCGTCGGTCACTCCGCCGGCGGACGAGCGGTCCTGACCGCGCTGTCCGAGCCGCAGGTGGACGTCGCCGTCGGTTGGGCGGCGGCCGGCCGCGAGGACGCACCGGCACCCGAGAAGCCGTCGATGAACATCGCGGCCCGGGAGGACGTCCTCGTCCCGCTCACCGAGGTGGAGGAGACGTACGCCGGGCTCGCCCCGCCGAAGCGGTTGGTCGTCATCGACGGCGCCGGCCACAACTCGTTCACCGACATCTGCCTGGCGGTCGCCAACGGCAACGACCTGATCGGCCTCGCGCAGCGGATCGGCATCCAGATCCCCGCAGAGCTCGCGGAGGGCGGCAAGGACGGATGCGCCCCGGAGTCCACGCCGCCCGCCACGGTCTGGGCGATCACGCAGAACTTCACGGTGGCGGAGCTGCGCCAGGGCCTCGGACTGGACGACAGCGGCACCGGCCTCGGGGAGGGGGTCGCCGGCGAGTTCGATGCGAAGGTCGAGTACCGGCAGGACCTCGAGTGACCGCCGACCACGACCTGGCCTTCGCCGACGCCACCGCGTGCGTGCGGGCGATCGGCGCCCGCGACGTCTCGTCGCGCGAGCTGCTCGAGCACCTCGTCGACCGCATCGACCGGCTCGACGGACCCGTGAACTCCGTGGTCACGCTCGATCTCGAACGGGCCCGGGCCCGTGCGGATCGGGCGGACCGCGCCACGGCGGAGGGCCGGTCGTGGGGGCCGCTGCACGGCCTGCCGATGACGGTCAAGGACGTCTGGGAGACCGCCGGGATCCGCACGACGAGCGGTGCGCCCGCGCTCGCGGATCACGTGCCCGACACCGACGCCGTCGCCGTCACCCGACTGCTGGAGGCGGGGGCGGTGGTGTTCGGCAAGACCAACACGCCGCTGTACGCCGGCGACGTCCAGACGTTCAACGACGTGTTCGGAACCACCGGCAATCCCTGGGACCCGACCCGGTCGGCCGGCGGCTCATCGGGCGGGGCGGCCGCCGCCGTCGCAGCCGGGTTCACGCCGCTCGAGCTCGGCAGCGACATCGGCGGCTCGATCCGGCTGCCGTCGCACCTCTGCGGCACGTTCGGGCTCAAGCCGTCATGGGGGACCGTGCCGTCGCGCGGCCACATCCCTGGGGCGCCGGGCTCGCTCCTGGAGGTCGACGTCAACTCCGGTGGCCCCATGGCGCGGTCGGTGCGGGACCTGTCGCTCGGTCTCGACGTGATCGCCGGACCGCTGCCAGAGGACGCGGTCGCATGGCGCCTGGAGCTGCCTCCCGCCGACCCGGTCGGCGTGGCCGACCTCCGCATCGGTGTCGTGCTCGACGACGCGGCCCATCCGGTCGCCGCCGAGGTGCGCCACGTCCTGCGGTCGGCGTTCGACCGCCTCGCCGATGCCGGCGCGCGGGTCGACGAGATCGAGCTCCCGGTGCCGCTGCCGGACATGTACGCGTCCTGGCAGCGTCTGGTGCTGCCGATCATCGGCTCCGATCTGCCCGAGGACGTCCGGGCCGAGCTCAAGGCCTTGGCCCCCGAGAAGACGGGCGACGACACGGCGTCGCGTGCGTTGAGGTCGATGGTCGCCGACCACCGGGACCGTGCGAGGGCGGACCAGGCCCGCCAGCACCAACGTCGGCGGTGGGCGGACGCGTTCGAGACCTTCGACGTGGTGCTCTGCCCCGTGTTCCAGACCGCAGCGCACCCCCACGACCTCCGCCCGATCGCCGAGCGCACGATCGACGTCGACGGCGTGTCCCTGCCGTACGTCGACCTGATCGCCTGGTGCGGCGGCATCGGCGCCATGCTGCTGCCGGTCGCGGCGATCCCTGCGGGCCGCACCGCACGCTCCGGCCCGCGTGGCGGGCTGCCGGTGGGCATGCAGGTCGTGGGCCCGTTCCTCCGGGACCGGGCGGTCCTGGCCGCTGCGCAGACGATCTCCGACGTCGTGGGCGGGTTCGAGGCCCCGCCGGGCTTCTGAGCAGGCGCCGTCGGGTCGAGCCATCGCTGTCAGACCGGCGGCTCGGCGACCGGAGCGAGGCGACGTCGGCGACGACGCACGACGACGACCGCCAGGAACGCCAGCGCGACCGGCGGCAGGAACGGCACGAGGAACCCCGCGGTGGCAGCAGCGGCCGCCACCACCGCCGCCGCTGCGTCGCGACCGGTCTCGAGCCCGCCGAGGAACGTCGGGAGCTCGCCGATCGCTCCGTCGAGCGACTCGAAGGCCACGGTGATCGTGGACAGCTCCACCTGCTCGGCCAACGCCCGTCGCTGTCCCTCGGTGGACTCCAGCTCGGCCTCCCGGCGCGTGAGCTCGCCTTCGATGATGGCGAGCTGGTTGACGTCGGTCGCCTGGGCGAGGAACCCGTGCAGACGGTCCACGCTCGTGCGCAGCGCTGCGACCCGGCTGTCCAGGTCCGCGTACTGGGCCGTCACGTCGTCGGTCTTCACGTCCTTCGTGCGCACCTCACCGAGCGCGCCGAGCGCCTCGAGCGCGGCGTCGAACCGGTCCGCCGGCACCCGGTAGGTCGCCGACGCCCGTCCGTCGCCGTCGAGGTCGACGTCCTCGCTCGAGGTGAACCCGCCGACGGCGGCCACCGCTGTTCCAGCGTCCTCCACGGCCCGGTCCACCCGCTCGACGCCGAGCGCCATGTTCGCGGTGAACGTGCGCTTGCGCCCTTCGCCGGCGTCCTGTCGCACCGCCTCCGGCGAGACCGCCGCCGGCGTGGCGGCGCCCCCGGAGCCGGACGAGCCCGATGCGACGTCGGACGCGCCGTCGGCATCGCCCGACGACGAGTCGTCGCCGGGGCCGCTGCAACCCACCGCCAGGCTCCCGACCGCGAGCACCAGCAGCGCCACCACAGCGACGCCGCGACCACGGCGCGAGCCCTCCCGAGTTCCCGAGATCCTCACGACCCACCTCCCGGCTCCGCACCTGGGTGCGCTCCCATCCCGCCCCTCGCGACGCGATGACGCGAGCTGTCCCGACGGCTCGTGGCGTGTGACGTCGCCGCCACGGTTCCGGTTCCCGACCCGTTGGCAGCGGCCTCGCCGACGCGCTCGTCGGAGTGCTTGACTCCTGCGAGCGGAACGAGCGGGGGATGCGCGATGCCGGTGGAGCGCGGAGTGGTCGGGACTCGACGTCGACGGCGGGCACGGTGGTTCGCACCGGCGGTCCTGGTGGCTGTGGTCGCAGTGCTGGGCGCCTGCACTCCGGCACCCGAACCGGTCGGGTTCCCGACCGGCTCCGGCGGCGTCGTCACGCCGGGCCCCGCCGAGGTCCGGGGTCCGATCGAGCTCCGGGGCTCCACACTCGTCGACGCCGAGGGCCGGACGGTGCAGATCCACGGCATGAACATGGTGCGCAAGGCGGCACCGTTCCACGTCTCGCCGGACGAGCCCGGTTTCGCCGCGGCGGTGGAGGAGCTCCAGGGGGCGGGGATCAACGGCGTCCGCCTCGGCGTCTGGATGGCGGCGCTCATGCCCGAGCCCGGCGTGGTCGACACCGCCTACCTCGACGAGGTCGCGCGGACGGTCGACGCGCTGAGCGCGGCGAACATGTGGGTGCTGCTCGACTTCCACCAGGACGTCTTCACGGGCTTCCCGTCATGGGCGACCACCCCGACCGCGGCGGCCCTGTCGTCCACGGTCGACGGGGCGGAGTCGTTCTGGTTCCTGTCCTACTTCTCGCCCCGCTCGACCCAGCAGTGGGAGGACCTGTACAGCGGCGTCGAGATCGCCGGTGGTCGCAGCGCGGTCGACCTGATCGGCGACGGAGTGGCAGCGATCGCCGAGCGGTTCTCGTCGGCCCCGAACGTCGTCGGCATCGACCTGCTCAACGAGCCGTGGCCCGGCGACGCGTTCCTCCGCTGCCTCGCCGGTTCGTGCGCCGACCGCTACCAGCAGCTGATGGACCTCTACCGGTCCCACACGGCGCGGGTCCGGGCGGTCGCTCCGGACATGGCGGTCTGGGTGGAGCCGTTCAACTGGGGCCCGCAGTTCCAGGGCGTGGACGACCCCGGCGTCGAGGACGTCGGCATCTCCTTCCACTCCTACTGCCTCCACACCGACGGCGGTGAGCCCGTGCAGCCGTCCCCGGTCGAGCACACGCTGTGCTCCGGCGTCTACGAGAGCGGCGTGGACGACGCCCGGCAGGTGGCGGCCCGGTGGGGAGCGCCGCCGATGCTCACCGAGTTCGGCGCCTCGGCCAGCCCGCTCAACACCACCCGCCTGACCCAGCTCGCCGACGAGCACGCCATGTCGTGGTTCTACTGGGACGACAGCTACTACCGAGCGGCGAGCGACATCGTGCGCACGGACCTGACCCGCGTCTACCCCCAGGCGACCGCCGGCACCGTGGAGCACCAGCGGTTCGATCCGGCGACCGGCGACTTCACGATGACGTTCCGTCCCGACCCGGGCGTGGCGGCGCCGACCGTGCTCGTCGTCCCCGCCGCGATGTACCCCGACGGGTACGAGGTCACCGTCACGGGAGGCTCGGTCACCTCGGCGGCCGATGCCGGACAGCTGACCATCGCCGCTGACGCCGGCGCCACGCTGGTCACGATGACGGTCAGCCGACGCTGAGCCACCGCGCGCCGGACGGCTGGGACCCTCCGGGCC
>JAEZAI010000136.1 GCA_023427825.1 Actinomycetes bacterium | reverse complement strand
TTCGCGCGCCCGGGTGCGGGCCGCTACCAACGCGGCCGAGACGACGAGGAGGCCCGCCAGCGGCAGCGGGTCGATGCCATGGCTGATCGGTTGCTCTCCGATCGCCCAGTACCAGGGCGAGGCCTTCTGGGCGCCGGCGAGCGCCTCCGACAGCGGGAACACGAAGCTCACGACGTAGCCGACGACCAGGACCAGCACCCCCGTCCCGACCGCGACCGCCCGGGACCGCCCGACGCCGGCGACGAGGTAGCAGACGGCACCGTGGAAGACGGCGAGCGCGGCGCACGCGAAGGTGGCAGCGACGACCCGCGCCGCGCTCACCTCCAGCGACCAGACCTTCGTGGCCAGCACGGTCACGACGGCGACCACGGCGGACACGACCGCGACGGCGCCCAGCACCGAACCGAAGCGGGTGAGCCAGATCGTGCGTCGATCGACCGGGAGGGCGTGGAGCAGCTCGAGCCGCCCGGCGTCCTCGTCGCCGGCGGTCAGCGCGGTGGCCATGGCGATCGCCGCGCCCGACAGCAGCAACGGCAGCATCAGCGCGTACATCTGGCCGTCCAGATAGCCCGCCGGTGTGGCGATGTTCTGCGCGCCGAACGCCTCGAGCAGGTCGCCGCTCGCATCCTGCAACGACCTCAGCGAGTCCGATCCCTCGAGGCTGGGCCAGAAGGCGATGTTGACGACGGCGAAGGCGACGATGCCGATGGCCCACCAGGTCGCGGATCGCCGCAACGCCCGGGAGCCCGTCCGCAGCAGGACCGCACCGGGGCTCGTCACGCTTGCTCCGGTCCGTCTGAATCGCCGTCGTACAACCGCAGGAAGGCGTCCTCGAGATCGGGCTCTGGCATGAGCAGCGAGCTGACGGAGTGGCGAGCCAGGACGCCCAGCAGGGCTTCGGGCGACCCCTCCACCAGTCCGCTCACCTCGTTGCCCCGGAGGTGCACGTCGGCGACGCCCCGGGCAGCGGCCAACTCCTGCACCGGCGGTGTGTCGTCGAACCTGACCCGGAACGGCTGGCGGGCGAGATGTCGCAACTCCGCCACGGATCCGGAGGCGACGACCTGGCCCGAGCGGATCACGATCACGTGGTCGGCCAGGTGCTGCACCTCGCTCAGCACGTGCGACGACAGGAAGACGGTCCGGCCCTCGGCGGCGGCTTCGCTCACGAGGTCGGCGAACTCGGCCTGGACGAGCGGATCGACCCCGCTGGTCGGCTCGTCGAGCACGAGCAGCTCGGGGCGGGCCATCAACGCGCCCACCAACCCGACCTTGCGCCGGTTGCCGCTGGAGAGTCCCTTCGTCTCCCGGGTCGGGTCGAGCGCCAGTCGTTCGCACAGGGCGTCGACGTAGCGACGGTCCACGCGGTGCCGTCGCAGTCGCGCCCACAGGTCGAGGGTGTCGCCCACGTCGAGGCGCTCGTCGAGGCGCAGCTCCCCGGGCAGGTAGCCGATGCGGTCCCTGACCTCGGGGCCGCCGGCACGGGGGCTGGAACCCAGGACCTCCACCACGCCTCGGTCGGCCCGGGCCAGATCCATGAGGATGCGGATCGTCGTCGACTTGCCGGCGCCGTTGGGGCCGAGGAAGCCGACTACCTGTCCCCGCGGCACCTCCAGGTCGAGGCCGTCGAGCGCAACCACGGACCGGAATCGCTTCACCACTCCGGCGCACCGGATCGCCGGCGCGGACGACGGATCCCCCATGGACATCGGAAGGTAGCGCGAACCGGCTCGGGGTCGGCGCTGGTGGATCAGCGAGCGGTGATCGGCTCCACTCCGGTGACGCGGTACCGGAAGAACTCGCCGTCGGGCCAGCGCTCGGTGCCGGGATACCAGCCGACCGAACCCTCGCTCGGGATCGTCGACCCCGACCACGTCCGCGAGGCGGTGACGGGTCCGCCGAAGCGATGCCAGTCGAAGTCCGTGCCCCCGGTCGGATCCCCCCACCGCCGCGACCAGGACGCGGCGAGCTCGCCGGAGTCCGTGAGGCGGTGGTGGAGCTCGATCGGCACGCCGTCGATCTCGAACCTGGCGACGATCTCGGTCTCGGAGATCGCGTCCCACTCGACGCCGAAGCGGGGGAGGACGGCCGTGGGGACCCAGAGTCCCTCCGCCCCGGCTCGTCCCGCGGCGCTGCGAGCCACGTCCGGCCCGCCGGCGACCATGACGGGGATGACACCGGCGACCTTCCACCGCATCGCCGCCTCCCCGGCGAGGTAGCGGTCGGTCCCGGACACGATCCGGGCAGCGGTCGCGCGCCACAGGAACCCGGTCCGGGGTGCCAGCACCTCGGTGGCGCGGAAGCGGACCCATCTTCCGATCCGGATGTGCCCCTGCATGGTCAGGCGGACCGCGGTGCACAGCGGGGTGCCGGGCGCGATCGCGGTTCGGAAGTAGCGCTGCACCGGTTCGTCCAGACCGTCGAGCTCGGCCGGTGAGAACGTGGCCGGGGAGCGCGGTGCGGTGGAGGTCACGCGTCGACCGTACGCCGCTGTGCTCCGGCTGCGCCGACGCCGACGCCGGGTGACGTCGAGGACCCGGCGCACCCCTCAGCCGAACAG
>JAEZAI010000133.1 GCA_023427825.1 Actinomycetes bacterium | reverse complement strand
ATCTTCGTCGTCCGCTTCGAGAGCAAGGAGGCAGCACAGCAGAACAGCGACCGGCCGGAGCAGTCGGCGTGGTGGGCCGAGACCGAGAAGTGCTTCGACGGTCCGGTCACCTTCCACGACACGTCGGACGTCCAGGTGATGGACCACGGTGACGCCGACAGCGCCGGGTTCGTCCAGGTGATGGAAGGACACTGCACGGACTCCCGGCGAGCCCATGAGATGACCGAACAGGCGGACGACGTCTTGCGCACCGCGAGGCCCGACCTGATCGGCACCGTGACCGCGTACCACGACGGGGACGCGTTCACCGAGGTCGCCTACTTCACCTCGCAGGACGACGCCCGCAGGGCGGAGCAGCAGATGCCGTCTGACATGCCCGAGGAGTTCACCGAGTTCCAGCAGGTCATGCAGGTCGAGCGGTACCTCGACCTCGAGCACCCGTGGTTGGCCTCGGCCCAGCGCCGCTAGGCCCGGACCCTAGGTCCTCTCTGTCGTCGTGCCGCCGGGCGTGATCCTGCCGGTGGCGAGCGTGATCTTGAGACCTTCGATGAGCGCGGTCAGGCCCCGGGCGAACACCTCCTCGCCTCGACTCGGTCCGTCGACGTCGGCCCCCTCGTGGCCGCGCAGCGGGCTGCCGGTTGCGTCGGCGTAACCCGTGACATAGGTGAAGAGGGCACTGAAGCACACGTGGAGGTCGTCCGGCGCGAAGTCGCCCTCGCCGAGCAACGCGATCACCTCGTTCGCGAGCCGCGTCGCTTCCTGCCCGAGCTCACCGCGCAGCAGCAGACCGATGGCGTTGCCCTCGAAGGCGGCGCCCTCGGTCAGCTGAGGCTGTTCGACGAGGGTCCGGCGTGCGGCGCAGAGCAGGCCGTGCAGTCGGTGCTCCCACGTGCCGTCGTCGGGCACCCTGACTTGGCTGAGGATGTGGTCGATGACGAGCGCGTCGAGGGCGGGCTTGTTGGGCACGTAGCCGTACACGGTCATGGTCGGCACTCCCAGGCGACGGGCGACCGCTCGCATGGAGAGCCCACGGGTGCCTCGCTCGCGCACGACCGCGAGCGCAGCGTCGAGGACCTGCTGCTCGGTGAGCCGTCGTGGCCGACCCGGACCGCGGGCCTGTGCGGTCACGTCGCCGGTTGCAGGCGCAACGGGAGCGACTGCAGCCGACGGACCATGAGGCTCCGGTGATGGTGGATCTCGGCCGACGGTTCGAGCGTGATCGAGCGGGTCCGGCCGAGCAGCTCCTCGAAGGCGACCCGGGCCTCCATGCGGGCGAGCGGGGCGCCGACGCACAGGTGGAGGCCCCATCCGAACCCGACGTGCTGACGGGGGTTGGGGCGATCGACGTCGATCGTGTCGCCGCCCAGCTCCGCGGAGCGGTTGGCGGCGGGCCACGCCAGGACGAGCCGGGCGCCGGCCGGCAGCTCGACCCCGCCGAGCGACGTGTCGGCCGTGACCCGTCGGTAGTGGCCACGAAACGGTGACTCCGTCCTGCACGCCTCTTCGACGAACGCAGGGATCGCCGACGGGTCGGACCGCAGCCGGTCCTGCAGGTCGCGGTCCTCGGCGAGCGCTCGTGCGCCGGCACCGAGGAGGCTGGTCGTCGACTCGCCACCGGCCGCGAGGAGGGTGGCGAGGATGCCGAACGCCTCGAGATCGTCCAGCTCACCGGCGACCGACGCAGCGGCGCACGCTCCGATGAGGGTGTCGGCGTCCGGCTCGGCCGAGCTGCACGCGTCCGTGAACGCCTGGATGGCCGGCCCCAGCTCGAGCAACTTCGCCTCCAGGTCGGGCAGGTCCTGATCCGCGACGAAGCCGCTGATCAGCTCCACCGCGGCGTACCCCTGGTCCTTGAGCGTCGGTGCGTCCTCGTCGGCCACTCCGAGCAACCGCGTCACCATCAGCATCGGGAGCGGCTCTGCGACCTCGCTCATCCACTCGACACGACCTGAGGTCATGCCGGGCTCGAGCGCCTCGCCGATCAGGTGTCGGAACTCCGGTTCGCGACGCTTGATGGCCCCGGTGGACAGGATCCGGCTCAGCAGTGCCCGGTGGCGTGTGTGATCCGGCGGGTCCGCGGTGGCCAGGATCCCGAACGCCTCCTCGTCGTTGCCGGTCTCGCCGATCGCCGGGCGCAGCCCAGCGCAGCCGTCATCGTCGAGGAAGAGGAACTCCCCGGTGCGACTGGAGAACCTCTCCGGGTCACCGACCACCTCCTTGATGAGGTCGAGCCGGGACACGAGGAAGGCATCGGTTCCGGTGATCCGATGCACCGGGTCGTGCTCGCGCAGCTCCGCGTAATAGCCGTGTGGGCACTCCACGATCGTCGGATCGAACAACGGATCGGCGTCTGCCACGACGAGCCCTCCTCGAAGGTTCTCGTACGCTACACGGAAACTGCGATCAATGACCTCGACGGAATTCACCGGCGACCGATCGAGGGGCTCGTCGCACGTGCAGACGCCCGGTAGCTATTGGCCCAACTACGTCCGACTACACAGCCCTCCTGAAGTTCTTACCGTCGCCTCACCGTTCCGCCTTGCCGACGCTGACCGCCGGTCGGATCATCGGTCCGTGACCAGCGAGCGACCCATCGACGTGGACCTGGGTCGCCCCGTGCGCTCGGCGCAACGAGCAGGGTTCGTCGCGGCGAGCTTCATCGCGTTAGTCGTTGTACTGCGGTGGGCGATCGACCGAGACGGACGAGTCGTCTCCATCGACCACGACGTTCTTCGATGGGTCCTCGAGCACAGAGGACCGGTGCTAACGACGTGGTTCCAGCTGATCACGGCGCTCGGTGATGTTCGTGCCGTCGGCGCAGTTGGCGCGATCGGCGTCGGAGTGCTGGTCGCCCGGCGACGGCGCGACCTCGCGCTGGTGCTCGTCGCTTCTTCGTCCGGAACCTGGCTGTTCGTCAACTGGTTGAAGCCGCTGGTGCAGCGCCCCAGGCCGCCCGAGGCGGTCCGGCTCGTCGCAGCGTCCGGCTGGTCGTTCCCCTCGGGCCACGCCGGTCAGGGCGCCGCGATGTACCTCGCGCTCGCGGTGCTCGTCATGCTCACCGCCCATCGGCGCTCGACGCAGGTCGCTGCGATCGCTGCCGGCGCGGCCGCTGCGGGCCTGATCGGCCTCAGCCGTGTGTACCTAGGCGTCCATTGGGTCTCCGATGTCATCGCCGGATGGAGTCTGGCGATCGCATGGCTCGCGCTGCTGCTCGGCGCAGTCGCATGGTGTCGTCGCGTGCACACGGAGCCGCCGGTCGACCCGGTTGCCGTATCGGGATCCGACCCGACCGAGCCCGACTCGCCGTCTAGTTCCGCGGAACCACCACGTGAACTGGAGCGGCCGGGGACGCCCATCCACCGGCGCTCACGGCTCGCCCGATCCGCACGTGTTGCCGTGGGCTCACGGTCCGCGAAGCCACCGCTGTGACCAGCGATGCGTACGCTCGATCGCGGAGAGGACCGAACGCGCAGCAGTCGAGAGGGGTGATCGTCGTGGAGAGGCCGTTGGTGCTCGTCGTCGAGGATGATCCGGCGATCGGGACCAATCTCGAGCGGGCGCTGAGCGCGGCCGGCTACCAACCCGTGCTGGCGATGACGGCGGCAACGGCCAGGTCCGTGGCCACCGAGCCCGCGCTCGTCCTGCTCGACCTCGGGCTGCCCGACGGCGACGGACTCGACGTCGCGAAGGGGCTGCTCGACCGTTGGACCGACCTCAGGATCATCATGCTGACCGCCCGCGTCGAGGAGATGGACGTCATCCTCGGTCTGGACAGCGGGGCGATCGACTACGTGACGAAGCCGTTCCGGCTGGCGGAGCTGCTGGCTCGGGTCCGGGCCCACACCCGCGACCGCGAGGAGTCCCCCGCACCCGTCTACGAGGTCGAGGGCCTGCTCGTCGACACCGGATCCCGTCGCGTCACCCTGGACGGCGCCGAGATCGTGCTCCGCGCCAAGGAGTTCGACCTGCTCGCGCAGCTGCTCGCCCACAAGGGCAACGTCGTCACGCGCGAGCAACTGATGGCACGCGTGTGGGACGAGCACTGGTTCGGCTCGACGAAGACGCTCGACGTGCACATCGCCGCGCTGCGGCGACGCCTCGGGGAGGAACCGGGCGCGCCGAGCCGGATCACGGCACTGCGCGGCATCGGCTACCGGTGGGACGCGGAGTGAAACCGGACGATCGCGGGTGAGGCGCCGGATCTTGATCGCGATCGTCGGCGTGACGGCGGTGGCCACGTTCGTGCTGACGGTTCCACTCGTCCTGATCATCGCGCTCCGCGAGACCGGCGACTCCGTCTCGGAGCTGCAACGGGCGGCGCAGCGGACCACCGCCGAGCTCTCGACGACGCCGGGTCAGGACGGGCAGGCCATCGAGCTGCCCCGCGTCGAGGAGAGCATGGAGGTCGGCGTCTACAGCGCGGAAGGAAGGCGGCTCGCAGGCCGAGGGCCCGAGGTCGCAGATGAGATCACGGCCAGCGCGAGTCGCGTGGAGGTCGACGGCGTCGTCGGAGCGGACCGCGTGCACGCCGACCCCGTGCTCGTCAACGAGCAGCTCGTCGCGGTGGTGCGCGTCAGCGAGCCGGCCTCGGACACCACCGACCGGGTCCGACGCGACGTCCTGATCCTGGTGCTGTTCGACGTGCTCGCGGTCGCGGTGGCCGCCGGGGTCGGGAGCTTCGTCGCCGCACGCCTGGCCCGGCCGGTCCGTCGCCTCCGCGACGACGCCGTCCGCGTCGGCGACGGCGACTTCGCGGTGGATCCCGTCCACAGCGGCATCGGCGAGATCGACGAGACGTCGGAGGCGCTCGCCGACACCGCGCAGCGCCTCGAGTCCATGCTCGGGCGCGAGCGTGCCTTCTCCGCGGACGCCTCGCACCAGCTGCGCACGCCGCTCGCCGCGCTGCGCCTGTCGATCGAGACGGAGCTGCTCGATCCCCGACCCGACGCCGGACCCGTGCTGGACGAGGCGCTCACGCAGGTCGATCGGCTCGAGGAGACCATCTCCACGCTGCTGGCGATCGCCCGGGACCGTCCACCCCCGCGTGACCTGCTCGATGTCGGCCGCCTCGTCACCGGCATCCACCGTCGATGGGACGCGCGGTTCGACGCGGCGCGCCGGAGGGTGGACTGCGCGGAGGACGGTCCGGTCGCCGTCCACGTCAGCGTCTCGGTGCTCGATCAGATCCTCGACATCCTCCTCGCCAACGCACTCGAGCACGGTGCCGGCGTGGTCGGCGTCCGGTTCCGCGCGTCGCCCGGTGGTGGGCTCGTCGTCGAGGTCGGCGACCGCGGGGCGATCGACCGAGATCCTGCCAGCCTGTTCGTGCGCCGGGATCCGGCGGCCGCCGGCCACGGGGTCGGGCTGAGCCTGGCCCGGGCCCTCGCCGAGGCGGAGGGAGGTCGCCTGGTGCTGGCGTCCAACTCTCCCACCACGTTCCGCCTCGTGCTCCCCGACGCCGTCGGCACCGTCCGCGAGGCGGTCGCGGGCTAGACCCAACGGTGGGCGTAGAAGGCCAGGTAGCGATCGATCGATGCTCGCCAGTGGTCCCGGTCGTGGCCGCCCGGGGCGACCTCGAGCAGGTTGTCGATGCCCGCGTGCTCGAGATCGGCAGCGAACGGCACCACGGTGCTCACGAGTGGATCGGACGCCCCGACATCGAGCCGGACCGCGCCGGACAGGGGCCGGAGGCCGACGAGCAGCTTCTCCCGGTCCGGCGGGAGGGTCGTGCTGTGGCCGGCGACGGCGCCGAACGCCGCCGGGTCGTGGGCCGCGGCGGTCAACGCGGCCTGCCCGCCGCGCGAGATGCCGCCGATCACGCGGTGCTCACGATCCGGGACGGTC
>JAEZAI010000480.1 GCA_023427825.1 Actinomycetes bacterium | reverse complement strand
CAGCGCAGCGTCACCCTGCGGCTCGATGCGGAAGCCGTCGATCGTGATCGAGTACGACGCGGTGCCGGGGTTGCCCGGGGTGCGGAAGCCCTTGACCACCGACTCGGCGCCACGGGTGCCCGGCTCGGTGCCGGCAGGGACGCCGGCGTTGGCGCCCTTGTAGGTGATGTCCCGGTCGGGGACGACCACCTCGGGATAGGTGCCGGCGGCGACGTAGACGGTGTCGCCCGGATCAGCCTGCGAGGTCGCGTAGCCGATCGTCAGGCACGGGTCCGCGCTCGCCGAGCAGGTCCCGGTGTCCTCGCCGGTCGTGGCCACGTAGTGACCGTTCGGGTCGTCCGGCACCGTGGTGGTGCCAGGTGGTGCCGGCTCCGGCGCGCACGCCGCCAGCAGCCCGACGGCCATGACGACGGCCGCGAACAGGCCGAGATGTCGAGTTCGATCGCCCATGTTTCCCCCATCAGGAATCGCCACGCCCTCCCCCCGGAAGGCGCCCGGCCCGCCGAGCGATCGGCGGAACCTGAGCACGAGTCAACCGCAGCCCCGGCCGGCGCCGCTAGGGGGTTGGCGGGGGCATTTCGGGCGCAGCGGGTGCTACTTCGTTCCCCCGCCACGTTCCCACGCCGGGAGTCCGCGCTGTCTCCCGTCCGTGGACGGTGGCGCCCGATGCCCGGGCGGCCGGGCGGCGAGGGGCGTCAGCCGCCGGCGACGGCCGGGATGATCGACACCTCGGCGCCGTCGCTCACCGCCGTGTCGACGCCGTCCAGGTAGCGGACGTCGTCGTCGGCCAGGAACACGTTGACGAACCGGCGCAGACCGTCGTTCTCGTCGAAGAGGCGGTCCTTGAACCCGGGATGCGCGACGTCGAGGTTGGCCAGCACCTCACCGATCGTCGCTCCCTCGACCTCCACCGAGGACGAACCACCGGTCAGCGTCCGGAGGGTGGTCGGGATCCTGATCGTCACCATGTCGTGCTCCTCGATCTGTCGCTCGGCGGTCGAGCGTCCGGGGCTGCGCCCCGTCACAGGCGTCGCATTCTCCACCAGCCGTGGGGGCCACGTGAAGTCCCGCAGGTGGCGACGCCACTGACTCAACTCACGGACGGCGCGCACGATTCCCGCCAGCGGTGCGGATAGGTTGCCCGGGCCGTTCCGATCGGCCCGGCCGGGTCCGATCACGACGATGCACCCATGACCAGCGAGCAGCGACCGACCACCGGCCCGGACGACCGACGCCGACCGACCGACGTGACCACCGACGCCGGCGCCGCGCTGGACTGCCCGCCCATCCGGTCGTTCCACCACGCGGACCACCCGGTCGACCAGCTGCTGGCCGTCAAGGGCACCACCACCGTGTCGGTCTGCCTGCCCGCCCGCAACGAGGCGGCCACGGTCGGCGCGATCGTCGAGGTGCTGGTCCGCGACGCCGTCGAGGTCGGCCTGGTCGACGAGCTCGTCGTGATCGACGACCACTCGGTGGACGCCACGGCCCGGCACGCTGCCGACGCCGGCGCCCGGGTCGTCCACGCCGGCGACGTGCTCCCCGAGTTCGGTCGCGGCCACGGCAAGGGCGAGGTGCTGTGGAAGTCGCTGCACGTGACGTCGGGCGACCTGGTCCTGTGGTGCGACGCCGACCTCAGCGACTTCAGCGCGCACCTGGTGACCGGGCTGCTCGGGCCCCTGCTCTGCGAGCCGGACGTCGAGCTGGTCAAGGGCTTCTACCACCGGCCCGAGGCGGACGGCGTGGGCGGCGGACGGGTCACCGAGCTGGTGGCGCGACCGCTGTTGTCGCTCCTGTTCCCCGCGCTCGCCGGCCTGTTCCAACCGTTGTCGGGCGAGTACGGCGGGCGGCGCAGCGTGCTCGAGCGGCTGCCGTTCGTGCAGGGCTACGGCGTCGAGGTCGGCCTGCTCCTCCACTACCTCCGCCAGCGCGGCACCACCGGCCTGGTGCAGGTGGACCTGCAGGAGCGCCGCCACCGCAACCGCCCGCTGGAGGACCTGGGTCCGCAGGCCATGGCCGTCACGCAGACGATCCTGCGCCACGCGCAGTCGTCCGGGCTGCACGTCGCCGACGGGTCCGCGCCGGTCCCCGCGGTGGCGGAGCTGCTGCGGCCCGGCCGGGCGCCGCACCCCGTCGACGTGTCGGAGCGCCCTCCGATGATCGAGGTGGCCGCGTACCTGGACCTCATCCGTGCGGGTCGCGACGAGGGCCGGACGGTCGAGCGGTGAGCGCGCCCACCGACCATGGCCTCGCCCGTCCGGGCGTGTTCGCCGTGCTCAACGCGTCGCCCGACTCCTTCTCCGAGAACAAGGTGGCGGCGCAGGACGGGGCCGACCTGGCGGCCGAGATGGTCGCCGACGGTGCGGACGTGCTCGACGTCGGCGCCCAGTCGCTGCGCACGGACCAACCCGAGATCTCGGTCGACAACGAGCTCGCCCGCCTGCTGCCGGTGCTGGCCGCGGTCCGGGACCGGGTGCCCGACGTGGCCCTGTCCGTCGACACCTACCGGCACCAGGTCGCCGACGCCGCGCTGCAGTGCGGGGCGACGATCGTCAACGATCCGTCGGGGCTCACCGACCTGGAGCTGGCCGACCTGGTCGCCGGCTCACCCGCATCGATCGTCGTGGCCTTCAACCCGGGTGTGCCCAAGCAGCGCCGCCCCCGGGGCGAGCGGCTGGCCGACCCGGTCGAGGACTGCCTGCAGTTCGTCGCCGAGCGCATGGAGTGGCTCGACCGTGCGGGGGTGCACCGGGACCAGGTGATCCTCGACCCCGGACCCGACCTCTACAAGGCGCCCGACGAGACCGTCGAGGTGCTGCGGGCCGTGCCGCGACTGCGCGCCGAGCTCGGCATCGACCGCGTGCTGTGGGCGGTGTCGCGCAAGGACTTCGTCGGCGTGCTGACCGGGCAGCTGCCCCGGGACCGAGGCGCCGGCACGCTCGGCGTGCTGTCGTCGGTCGACCTGCAGGACCAGGACCTGGTGCGCGTCCACGACGTGCGCGCCACCGTCGACTTCCTGACGGTCCGAGCCACCATGCGCCACGGCGCCGCCGGGCCCATGGAGATGGACGACGCCATCCGCTACGACCCCGACTGAGGTGCACACTCGGGCCGACGGCCCGCTGAACGCTGTCGGCCTACGGAGCGGTCGCCACACGACCGATCCCCCCGCCGAGGTCACGGCGCTCGGGTCAGGCAGCCGCTCGAGTCAGGCAGCCGCTCGGTCAGGCCGGCGACGCGAACGCCGGCAGCTCCGGTGCGACCTCGGCGAGCAGCTCGGCGGTCTCGGCCATGGCGCGCTCCCGACCGAAGCGAGCGGTGAGCGAGACCGTCGGCACCAGCGCGTCGGCCCCGTCGAAGCACTCCCCCACGACGGCGACGACGGGCACGCCGACGTGACGGGCCAGGTCGACGATCCCGCCCACGACCTTGCCGTCGAAGGACTCCTCGTCCAGGAATCCCTCGCCGGTCACGACCAGGTCGGCACCCTCCACGTCCGCGTCCAGGTCCAGGCGCTCCGCGACCAGGTCGAAGCCGCTGAGCAGCTCGCCGCCCACGCACGCCAGGCCGCCCGCCAGGCCGCCCGCTGCGCCCGCTGATTCCAGCGCGGACACGTCCACGCCGTACTCCTCCAGGTAGACCTGCTGCAGCCGCTCCAGCCGCCGTTCGAGGAGCTTGACCTGGGTGGGCGACGCGCCCTTCTGCGGGGCGAAGTCGCGGGCGGCGTCCACGAAGCGGGTGCGAACGTCGCAGGCGACGGTCAGGCGCACGCCCCGCAGACGGTGGACCGGGTACAGCGCCCGCAGCGCGCCCAGCCCGCCGTCCGTCGTCGCCGAGCCGCCGACGCCCACCACCACGTCGTTCGCGCCGGCGTCGAGCGCGGCGGCGATCAGCTCGCCGGTGCCGTGCGTGGACGCCGCCACCGCGTCGTTCTCCTCGGGCCCGCCGGCGAGCGCCAGGCCCGACGCCCGTGCCATCTCGATCACTGCGCTCCGACCGGAGAGGCGCCACTCCGCCTCGACCGGGTCCCCGACCGGACCGGTCACCACCGTGCGCCGGTTCGGACCGCCCAGGGCGTCGAGCGTGCCCTCGCCGCCGTCGGCCATGGGACGGACCACCACGTCGTGACCCGCCGAGCGCAGCGGTCCGGCCAGCGCCTCGGCGCACTCGCTCGCGGTCACCGTGCCCCGGAACTTGTCGGGAGCCACCACGATGCGCACGGGCGTGGAGCCTACGTGGCGACGCTGCGCGCGGCGCCCGGAGAGGGGTGGGTGCCGGCAGGGACCCACGGGGCGACCTCGTAGGGTGGATGCGTGGACACGGCCGATCGACCCATCGTCCTCGCGTCCAACCGCGGGCCCCTCAGCTACAGGGACGAGGACGGGACGCTCGTGCCCCAACGCGGCGGCGGCGGGCTGGTCTCCGGTCTTGCGCCGCTCATGGACGAGGGCCGGATCACGTGGATCGCCGCGGCGCTGTCCGACGCCGACCGCAAGGCAGCGGCCGACGACCTGCCCGCCGCCCAGGGCCACCCCGTCCACCTGGTCGACATCCCGGCCGACGAGTTCGACCGCTACTACGACGTCGTCGCCAACCAGACGCTGTGGTTCATGCACCACGGCCTGTTCGACCTGACCCGGGAGCCCGAGCTCGACGCGGCCTGGCACGAGTGCTGGGACTCGTACAAGGCGGTCAACCGCCGCTTCGCCACGGCCGTGATCGACCACGCGCCGCAGGACGCCGTCGTGCTCGTGCAGGACTACCACCTGACGATGCTCGCCCCGACCGTCCGCGCCGCCCGCGACGACCTGTCGCTCGTGCACTTCCACCACACCCCGTTCGCCGGGCCCGACAACGCTCGCGTCATGGCCACGGGTCCGCTCGTCGAGATGCTCGACGCGCTCGCTGCGCACGACGCGTGCGGGTTCCACGTGCCCGAGTGGGCCGACAACTACGCCGCGGTCCAGGACCGTTGGGGCACGGTGCCCGACGTCGGCCGGGCCAAGGTCTTCTCCTCCACGTTGAACAGCGACATCGACGACCTCCGCCGCGTGGTGCAGGAGGAGGACTGCGAGAACGCCCTCGTGGACCTGGACGAGCTGATCGCCGACCGGCAGCTGATCGTGCGGGTCGACCGCATGGAGCTCTCCAAGAACATCGTGCGCGGCTTCCGCGCCTACGACCTCCTGCTGGAGCGACGGCCCGATCTGCGGGGCCGCGTCACGTTCGTGGCGTGCTGCTACCCGTCGCGGCTCGGCGTGCCGGCGTACGCCCGCTATCGCGACGATGTCGAGGCGGCGGCCGCCGCGGTCAACGAGCGGTGGGCCGACGGGGACTGGACGCCGATCGAGCTGATGACCGACGACGACTTCCCGCGTTCGGTCGCCGCGCTGCGCCGGTACGACGTGCTGCTGGTCAACCCCGTCCGCGACGGCCTGAACCTGGTCGCCAAGGAAGGGCCGATGGTCAACGAGCGCGACGGGCAGCTGGTGCTGTCCACGGAGGCCGGCGCGTGGACCGAGATGGTCGGTGCGGCCGACGGCATCTCGCCGTTCGACATCGAGGCGACCGCCGACGCGCTGGCCGCCGCACTCGACCGGGACCCCGGCGAACGGACGGCCAGAGCCGCCATGCTGCGGCGGTCCGCCGAGTCGCGCACGCCGGCCGACTGGCTCGACGACCAGCTCGCCGCCCTCGACGACTGACCCGCGCCGCTCGCTCGCGGGTTTCGGTCAGGTGCCGAGCGCCAGGACGAGGTCGGCCACGGCGGCCGGTCCGTCGACCACCAGGTCCGCCCGACCGGTGATGGCGACGGGCACCTCGGGGCCGTCCACGGCCACGGCCAGCACGGATCGCCCGGCGCCGCGGAGCTCGTCGAGCACCCGGAACGCCGGGACGTCGCCGACGTCGTCGCCCGCGAAGAGCACCGGGCCCGTGTGCGACGCGGCCAAGCGGTGCAGCACGGTCCCCTTGTCCTCGTCGATCGGCGGGTGCAGCTCCACGCTCATCTTGGCGGGTCGGGCCCGCAGGCCGGTCGGTCCGGCGATCTGCTCCGCCCAGGCGACCACCTCCGCCTCGAGCTCCGGCCGCCGCCGGTAGTGCAGCGTGATCGACAGACCCTTCAGCTCGATGTCCATGCCGTCGGGCCCCCGCAGGCGAGCCAGGCCGGCGACATCGGCCATGGTCTCCCGCCAGCCGCCGGACGTGGGGTGGTCGGCCCGCTCGCCGAGGCGCCGCGACTCGAGTCCGTAGAGACCGACGAGCGTGACGCCCGACGGCTCGGGGAACCAGCGCTCCAGGAACTCGAGCGGTCGGCCCGAGAGCACGGCGACCTCGCCGAAGCGAGCCGCCAGTCGCTCCAGCGCTGCGGGGACGCCCTCCATGGGCGCCGCCGCGGCCGGCTCGTCGACGATCGGCGCGAGCGTGCCGTCGAAGTCGAACACCACCAGGGCGTCGGCGGCGTGGGTGCGGAACGGCTCGAGCGCCTCGAGGTCGCTCACGTCGGCGGTCAGCCGGTGGTGGTCGTGGTGGCGTTGCCCGAGCCGGACGTCCCCGACTTCACGGTCGTGGTGGTCGCGCCACCCGTGCCGGTCGCGCCACCCGTGCCGCTGCCGCCGCCGGCCACGGTGGTCGTGGTGGCGCCGCCGGTGCTCGCCGCGCCGTTGACCTTGGCGGTCAGGTCCGGGCCGATCATCACGAACAC
>JAEZAI010000002.1 GCA_023427825.1 Actinomycetes bacterium | reverse complement strand
TCGCCTACGGACCCCGCATCGGCGGCATCAAGAAGAAGTCCGAGCTGGACGACATCGTGGAGCGGTCGCTGCAGCGTGCAGCGCTGTGGGACGAGGTCAAGGACCGGCTGAAGTCGTCCGCCCTCGGCATGTCCGGCGGCCAGCAGCAGCGCCTCTGCATCGCCCGCGCCATCGCGGTCGATCCCGAGGTCATCCTCATGGACGAGCCCTGCTCCGCACTGGACCCGATCGCCACGGCGCGCATCGAGGACCTGATGAAGGAGATCAAGACCGACTACACGATCGTCATCGTGACGCACAACATGCAGCAGGCGGCCCGCGTCAGCGACGCCACCGCCTTCTTCTCCACCGAGGTCAACCCCGAGAGCGACGTCCGCACGGGCCTGCTCGTGGAGTTCGACCGCACAGCGACGATCTTCTCCAACCCGAGCGACGAGCGGACGGAGAACTACATCACCGGCCGGTTCGGCTGACGAACGGATCGGCCACCGCCGAGCTGTCACACCGGTCGACACCGCCGAACTATCACACCGGTCGGCATCGCCGAGCTATCACACCGGTCGGCATCGCCGAACTATCACACGGGTCGGCACCGCCGACCGACCACACGGGTCGGCCGCCGACCGAAGGGGTTCCGCATGGACGAGATGCGCATCGAGTTCCACGAGGAGATGGAGACGCTCCGCTCCGACCTGATCCGCCTCGGCGTGATGGTCTGCGAGACCATCGGCCGCGGCACCGCCGCGCTGCTCGACCGGGACCTGCACGCCGCACAGCTGCTGATCGACGGCGACGACGTCATCGACGACTTCTGCCTGGGGCTGGAGGAGCGGTGCTGCCAGCTGCTCGCCCTGCAGGCCCCGATCGCCGGTGACCTCCGCTTCATCCTCACCACGCTCCGGCTGATCTCCGAGCTCGAGCGCTCCGCCGACCTGATGGTCAACGTGTGCAAGGCGTCGCGCCGCATCTACGACGTCGAGTTCGGCCCGCAGCTGCGCGGCCTGATCGAGCACATGGGTGAGGAGGCGGCGTTCCTTGTCCGGGCCGCGATCGACTCCTACGTGGACGCCGACACCTCGCTCGCCGCCGCGCTCGACGACATCGACGACCGGCTGGACGAGCTGCAGACCGCGTACGTCCAGGCCATCTTCACGTCGCACTCGGTCGACAACCTCAACCTGCAGGGCGCGGTGCAGCTGGCCATGATCGGTCGCTACTTCGAGCGCATCGGCGACCACGCGGTGAACATCGGCGAGCGGGTCCAGTACATGGTGACCGGCTGGCTGCCCGAGCACACGGGCTCGGCCCGCCACCACCTCCGCACCCAGGCGGACCCGAAGCCCGACGATGCGGACCGGCAGGCGTTCGACGACGGTCCGGGGAACGTGTCGACCGACCCCGGCACCGGCGACCTCTGAGGCCGGGCGTGGACCGGAGCGAACGGTGACCGTGCTGGCGGTCCTGCTGGCGATCGCCTGCGTCGCGCTCGCCGCCCTGGCGTTGCACTGGCGCCGTGCGGCGACGGGCGCGACCGTCCCGGTGGACGTGGCCGCTGCGGACGGCGCGGACGCCTCGGCGGTCGAGGCCGACGAAGAGCCCGCGGTCACCGACGACGAGCGGCAGCTGCTCGAGCGGTTCCGTGCCGTGATCGACCAGCTCCAGCGGGCCGTCGTCCTCTGGGACGGCAACGGCCAGGAGCTCTACCGCAACGCAGCGGCTCGGGCGATGTTCGAGGCGCGGGACGGCCAGGTGCTGGTCGCCGCCGCCATCGAGGAGGTCCTCGTGGACGCGCTCGCCGGGCGTTCGGTCCGGCGCGAGGTCGAGCTCTTCGGCCCGCCGGGGGCGTGGTTCGTCGTGGTGGCTCGTCCGTTCGGCGCGGCCAGCGGGGGCGGGAGCCCGGTCGACGGCGCGATGGCCATGGTGGAGGACCGGTCGCTCCAGCGGCGGACCGAGACCGTCCGCCGCGACTTCGTCGCCAACATCTCCCACGAGCTCAAGACGCCGATCGGCGCCCTGGGCCTGCTCGCCGAGACCGTGCGCGATGAACCTGATCCCGGTGTCGTGGAGCGGCTCGCCGAGCGCATGATCACCGAGGCGGACCGCGTGAGCCGGACGGTGGACGACCTGCTCGAGCTGAGCCGCATCGAGTTCGGCGACGACACCGAGTTCGAGGACCTGGACGTGCGCTCGCTCGTGGGTGAGGCGCAGAGCCGCCTCGGTCCGGCCGCCGACCAGGCGGGCATCAAGATCCGCGTGGACGTGCCCAGCAACCTGGTCCTCCACGGCGATCGTCGGCAGCTGGTCTCGGCGTTGTTCAACCTGCTCGACAACGCGGTGAAGTACTCGCCCGAGGACTCGGAGATCGTCGTCGCGGCCGTCGCCGTCGGCGAGGGTGACGTCGACCCGGCGGGGACCGTCCGCCTCACCGTCGGCGACGAGGGCGTGGGCGTCCCCCGACGGGACCTCGACCGGATCTTCGAGCGCTTCTACCGAGTCGACCGGGCGCGGTGCCGCCGGGCCGGCGGGCCCGGCCGGGGGCGGGCGCTCGTGCGCCC
>JAEZAI010000659.1 GCA_023427825.1 Actinomycetes bacterium | reverse complement strand
GTTCTGCGTCGCAGGGCCTGCTTGGTGGCGTCAGAACCAGGGGGGGCGGGGCTTTCAGGTGGGTGGGGGGCTCGGGTAAGGTTGCACGTTCCATTCCTGGGCGCGTCGCGCCCCCGAGAAGAAGCAGTCTCACGTGTCCGACACCACCATCGCCGACTACACACCCCGCCAGATCATCGAGGACGACCTCGGTGGCATGTCCCTGGACGACGCCATGGCCGCGACCATGGTCGACGTCGAGGACGGTCAGCTGGTGACCGGCACGGTGGTCAAGGTCGACCGGGACGAGGTCCTGCTCGACATCGGCTACAAGTCCGAGGGCGTCATCCCCAACCGGGAGCTCTCGATCCGCAACGAGGTCGACCCCAACGAGGTCGTCTCGATCGGTGACGAGGTCGAGGCCCTGGTCCTCCAGAAGGAGGACAAGGAAGGCCGCCTGATCCTGTCCAAGAAGCGGGCCCAGTACGAGCGGGCCTGGGGCACGATCGAGAAGATCAAGGAGGAGGAGGGCGTCGTCTCCGGTCCGGTCATCGAGGTCGTCAAGGGCGGCCTGATCCTGGACATCGGCCTCCGCGGCTTCCTGCCCGCCTCGCTCGTCGAGCTCCGCCGGGTCCGGGACCTGCAGCCGTACGTCGGTCGCAGCCTCGAGGCCAAGATCATCGAGCTCGACAAGAACCGCAACAACGTCGTGCTGTCCCGTCGGGCCTGGCTCGAGGAGACGCAGAAGGAGCAGCGCGAGGACTTCCTCGCCAACCTCAAGCCCGGCGAGCGCCGCAAGGGCGTGGTCTCCAGCGTCGTCAACTTCGGTGCCTTCGTGGACCTGGGCGGCATGGACGGCCTCATCCACGTCTCCGAGCTGTCCTGGAAGCACGTCGACCACCCGGGTTCGGTCGTGGCCGTCGGCGACGAGGTCGAGGTCGAGGTGCTCGAGGTCGACCTGGACCGGGAGCGCATCTCGCTGTCGCTCAAGGCCACCCAGCAGGACCCGTGGCAGGAGTTCGCCTCCAACCACCAGGTCGGCGAGCTGGTCTACGGCCGTGTCACCAAGCTGGTGCCCTTCGGTGCGTTCATCCAGGTGGGCGACGGCATCGAGGGCCTGGTGCACATCTCCGAGATGTCGGCGCACCACGTGGACCTGCCCGAGCAGGTCGTCACGCCGGGTGAGGAGCTCTGGGTCAAGATCATCGACCTGGACCTCGACCGCCGCCGCATCAGCCTGTCGATCAAGCAGGCCGCCGAGGGCGGCATCGTGGCCGCCGAGTACCAGGAGCACTTCGGCGAGCAGAACTACGACGCCGAGGGCAACTACATCGGTGCCCCGGTCGGCGACGAGACCACCGAGGGCCAGGAGGCGTGGGAGCAGTACTACGCCGAGCAGGGCTTCGGCACCGCCGAGTCCGACGCCGAAGGCGCCGTCGAGGCCGCTGCGGCCGAGGACGGTGCCACCGCCGAGGGTGCCGACCCCGAGGCCTGAGCGGCCAGGAGCGGGAACACGGCCTGAGCGGCAGTCGCCCTCGACAACCGAGAATCCACTGGAACGGCCCCCGCAAGGGGGCCGTTCCGCGTTCCGGCGCGCCCGCGAACCCCGTGCACGAGGGCGCCAGGACCGCCGAACGACGCCTCGGGGGTCGCTCGGACGACCGGGTGCAGGACGTGCGACCCAATGAAATGGTCCAAAAGATTCAGGCCCGCCCCCTTTCGGCCGAGTGAATCACCAGCGGATGCTGCGCCCGGGGACTTCCCCCGTCCGCCGTGTCCGGAGCGTTGTCCCTACGCCCACGGAGCGGAGACCAGTGAGTTCACGCAGAACGTTGATCCTCATCGGAGCGGTGGTCATCGGGGCGCTGGCCGCCTTCCTGACCCTGAGCTACGTGCGAGGGGTGGAGAACCGCTCGGACGAGGCGGCCCAGATGGTGGAGGTCGTCGTGGCCGCCGGTCCCATCGCCAAGGGCTCGACGAGCGATGCCGCCATCGAGGCGCAGCAGCTCGTCCTCGAGAAGCGCCGCCAGGACGAGCTGCCGGCCAACCCGGTCCGCCGCTTCGCCGACATCCAGGGCCAGGTGGCCGCGGTCGACCTGGGCGGTGGCGAGGTCATCACCGCCTCCATGTTCGTCCCGGCGACGGCGCTGAACGGCTCAAAGTCGGCCAGCCTCGACAAGGGCAACGTCGCCGTGACGATCACGGTCGACGAGGCCGCCGGCGTCGCCGGCCTGGTCCAGCCCGGCGACAACATCAACATCCTCGCCAACTACTGCTCGGTCACCACCGGCGCCGCGGCAGGCGGTGAGGGCGACACCTGTGCCCTCCAGCGGGTCGGCTCCACGGGCAGTGGCGACGTCAAGCTCGGCACCCCGTCGAGCTACCTGTTCCAGGGCGTCAAGGTGCTGGCCGTCGGCCAGTCCCTCGGCCAGCCGGTCGCCGCCGCCCCCGCCGCCGACGGTGCCGAGGCCACCGCGACCACTGCGCCGCCGGTCGCCTCGCCGCTGATCACCGTGCAGCTGCCGCCCGACCAGGCCCAGCTCCTGATCTCGGTCCGGGACGCCAGCCTCTACCTGACCCTCAACCGGCCGGACTACCAGCCGGTGCCGGTGCCCTTCACCGACTCGCTGCCGGCGCTGCCCGGTGAGCTCGGCATCTCGCCCTACGCGGCGCAGGGAGCGACCGGACAGTGACGGACTTCGCCGTGACCTCCGAGGCACCGCAACCGACGATCCGGGTGTCGGTCGCCGTCGTCGAGTCCCACGTCCCGACGCGCGAGCGCATCATGGGGCTGCTGGGCGACGGCGTCACGCCCTTCAGCACCGTCGAGGAGCTGGCGGCACGCCTCACGGGCGCCGTGCCGGTCGTGGCCGTGCTCGGCCCGTCGTGCAGCGACGAGGCCACGCTGGCCGTCAGCGAGCGCGTCCAGCGGGAGTACCCGCTGATGGCCACCATCCTGGTGGTCGACGAGCTCAGCACCCATCTGCTCCAGACCGCACTGCGGGCCGGGGTCCGCGACGTGCTCGCCCTCACCGGCGAGTCCGGCGCGCTGGCCCAGGCGGTGCAGCGGGTCGCCATCTCGCTCGACCAGGCGCCGCGCAGCGCCGTCCTGCCGACGCCGACGACGCCGGTGCCCGAGGACGCCGAGCCGCTGCCGTCGGTCGACGGCCAGGTCATCACCGTGTTCTCCACCAAGGGCGGCGCCGGCAAGTCGATGCTGTCGACCTCGCTCGCCGTCGAGCTGGCCCGCCGGTCGGACCAGCCCGTGTGCCTGGTGGACGCGGACCTGCAGTTCGGCGACGTCGCCGTCATGCTCAAGCTCACGCCGCACCACACGATCGTGGACGCGGTGTCGGTGCTCGACCGCATGGACCCGCCCCTGCTCGAGAGCCTGCTGGTCACGCACGAGCCGTCCGGGCTCCGCGTGATGCCGGCGCCGCTCGAGCCCGCGTTCGCCGACCAGGTCGGTGCGACCGAGATGGTCTCGATCGTCGAGATGCTGCGCTCGTTCTGCGGCTACGTCGTGGTCGACACGCCCGCCTACTTCAACGACGTGGTGCTCGGTCTGGTCGAGGCGACGGACCGGGTGCTGCTCGTGGCCGGCATGGACATCCCGAACATCAAGAACGTGAAGATCGGGCTGCAGACGCTGCGCCTGCTCAACACGCCCATGGAGAAGCTGCTGCTGATCCTCAACCGGGCCAACAGCAAGGTGAAGCTCGACGTCAGCGAGGTCGAGCGCACCCTGCAGATGACCGCCGACGCGCTGATCCCCAGCGACGTGGTGGTGCCGCAGTCGGTGAACAAGGGCGAGCCGGTCGTGCTGCACTCGCCGAAGTCCGGGGTGAGCAAGTCGATCCACCAGCTCGCCGAGCTGTTCCTGCCGCAGACGGCACCGACCAAGCGTCGTCGCTGAACCCCCACTCGGGGACCCGTCCGTCGTCGTCCGAACCCACAACTGGAGTGAGCAGTGTCGCTGTCCGAGCGCATCAACAGCCAACAGTCCGGCGGCAACGGAGTGCCGAACCAGCCTGCGTCGCCGGGCACCGCGCTGGCGGCGACCCCGCCTCGCCAG
>JAEZAI010000658.1 GCA_023427825.1 Actinomycetes bacterium | reverse complement strand
ATCTACGACCCATGGGTCGTAGATCGCGCAACGAAACGTGGTGGTGCTCCGCGAACGATCCGCTCATCGCGCCTCCTCCGCCACCCGGCCGACCAGCTCGACGGTCCGGTCCAGCTCCTCGGTCGTGTTCAGGTAGTGCACCGAGGCCCGGACCATCTCCTCGATCCCTCGCGAGTCCAGGTCGATCCGCGCGAACGCCGCGTTCGAGGTCCACACCTGCACCGCCTCCTCGGCGAGCGCGGTGCGCACGGCGTCGGGCGCCACGCCCTCGACGGTGAACGTGACGATGCCGCAGCGTCGGACGCCCCGGTCGCGGACGGCCACGCCGGCGATGTCGTCCAGCCCGGCACGGAGGTGGTCGGCCAGCGCACCGACCCGGCGGGCGATCGGCTCGAGGCCGAGCGCCAGCGCGTAGTCGACCGCGGCACCCAGGCCCAGCAGGCCCGCCACCGAGTGCTCGAAGCGCTCGAAGCGCGCCGCGCCGTCCGGGAACCGGTACGACGTCGCGCCGGTCCACTCCGCCCCCGCCGAGCCCAGCGGCGTGAGTTGCTGCGCCACCTCGGTGCGCACGTAGAGGAACCCGGTGCCGCGCGGCGCCCGTAGGTACTTGCGTCCCGTCGCCGTCAGCACGTCGCAGCCGATCGCGGCCACGTCGATGGGGAGCTGGCCCGTCGACTGACAGGCGTCGAGCAGGAACGGGACGCCGGCCGCACGACATCGGGCGCCGACCTCGCCGGCCGGGTTGACCAGCCCGCCGTGCGTGGGCACGTGGCTCACCGCGACCAGCCGGACGCGCGGGTCCTCGAGCTCGCGCTCCAACGCGGCCACGTCGATCCGGCCGTCCTCGTCGTCGTCGACGATCCGGATCTCCACGCCCATGCGGTCCCGCGCCACGAGCAGGTTGAGCACGTTGGTCACGTACTCCGACCGGCACGTGAGCACCACGTCGCCGGGACGCCACGGGAACGACCAGAACGCGGACTCCCACGCGTCGGTCGCGCTGGTCGTGAACGCGACCTCGTCGGGCCGGCCGCCCACGAGCGTGGCGATGGAGGCCCGTGCCCGCGCCAGGTCGTCGGCCCGGGCGGCCGCCGCCTCGTAGCCGCCCAGACGCGCCTCGTCCGCGAGGTGCGCGACCACGACGTCGAGCACCGGCGTCGGCGACGGCGAGGCGCCGGCGTGGTTGAGGAGCACCCGCTCTGCGGTCGCGGGCGTGTCCGCCCGCACCCGGTCGAGATCGATCCCGTCGGGACCGCTCACGCGCCGGTCGCCCCCTGCGGTCCCGACGCTCCGTCGCGGGCCGGGGGACCGGTGGTCGCGTCGGTCGCCGGCAGCAGACCGTTGCCCGAGAAGCCCGTCCACAGCAGCGACGTCAGGTACTGCACGAGGTCCTTGCGGCTGAGCGTCCGGCGATCGAGCCACCACTCGGTCGTCACGTGCACCATGCCGAGCACGCCGTACGCCCACGGCTCCGCGGGGCCGGAGTCCGAGCCCTGCTCCCGCAGCCACTCGCCGAGGGCACGGGCGACGACCACCCCGACGTCGCTCACCAGCCGGCGGTCCTCCAGGCGTCGCCCGGCGCCGAACGATCCCTCGGACAGGAAGCGGTAGATGTGCGGGTCCGACTCGATGAAGCCGACCCACGCGTCGATCGCCCGCTCGACCCGTTCCCGCGTGTCCTCCGACGTCGCCCACGCCTCGCCGAACCGCGCGATCAGGTCGCGGGTGAACCGGGTGGCGAGGGCGTCGGCCAGGCCGGCCTTGTCGCCGAAGTTCGCGTAGAGGATCGGCTTGGTGATCCCGGCCTCGTGGGCGATGTCCTCCATGGACACGCCCGCGCCGTCGCGACGGATGGCCACGACGGCCGCGTCCAGCAGCTCCTCCCTCCGCTCGGACCGGGACTCCTTGGTGCGCTTCTTGCGGTCAGACACGGGACCCCGTGCCGAGCTCGGAGCCGGATCCCTCGCTCACCTCGGCGAACAGGTCGGGGAACACTCGGGCGACCCGAGTGACCAGATGGGCGCCGTACGGGCCGTCGAACTCCGACACGTCCTCACCGTCCCACCGATCGCTCCGATCGCGCCGCGGCGTGCCCGTCGCGCCCGTCGCGCCCGGGAGCGCGGTGACGTGCACGTCCCAGCCCGGGTCCAGGAAGAGCGGCATGGAGATGCGGTCCGACGTGGGGGCCACCACGCGGTGCGGCGTGGCGACGAACCGTCCCGCGCTGAGGCGCTCGACCATGTCGCCCAGGTTGCAGACGAGGGCGTGGGGCTCGGGCGCCACGTCGATCCACCGGCCGTCGACGCGCACCTCCAGGCCGCCGGTGGCGTCCTGGGCCAGCAGGGTCAGCAGGCCGTAGTCAGTGTGCTCGCCCACGCCCCACGCCGACGGGTCACGACCCGAGGCGGGGTAGTGGAAGATGCGGAAGAGCACGGTTGGGTCCGCGCACCACGCGTCGAACCAGTCGGGCGCCAGCCCCATGCCGATCGCGAGGCCGCGCAGGACGGTGCGGCCCACCTCGGTGACCGTGCGGATCCACTCGAGCACCAGCGCTCGCAGCTCGGCCGGCCGCTCCGGGAACAGGTTCGGTCCGTGCAGCGGCGTGCCGGCCCGGACCCGGGGGTCGTCGGGCGGCAGCTCGGTGCCGAAGTAGATGCCCTCCTTGGCGTCGGGCACGCCCGAGGTCAGCTCGCCGCCGACGGGGAACCAGCCCCGCCACGCCCGCCCGCCGTGGGACATGGCGATGCGGGCCTTCTCCTGCTCCGGGAGGGCGAAGAAGGCGCGGGCCGAGGCCTCGAGCGCCACGCGCAGCTCCGGGTCCACCCCGTGGCCCACCACTTGGAACACACCGGGTCCCTCGCACGCCTCGACGATCCGGGCGGCAGCGTCGATCCGGGCTGCCGCCGTGTCGCTCGCAGGTCCGTCCTGGTCGAGCGCTCCCCGGGAGAGCGCGGCGATGTCGATCGTGGGGATCTCGACCGGCTGGGGCACGAACCACGTTGCCACAGGGAGGGGGCCCGGGCGAGCGTCGTTCGGGGTCTGGATGCCCGGACGCAGGGGTCGCACCCGAACAACGTTCAGGAGCGCTTGACGGTGTCAGGCCCAGCCCGCAGACTTGTGCGGTCGACCGTCCGCTGGCTGTGCGGGCGTTGGGGAGGGCACTTCGATGAAGCGTGCAGGGCGATCGCGTACCGGGCGGTTCTTCGCGGCCATGGCGGCCGTGGTGGCGGTGTGCACCGTGGCAGGTCTGGTGATCCTGCCCGGGGCGCAGGCGCAGAAGGTGGCCAACCCCGGCTCCTTCACGATCACACCGACCCTCGGGTCGCTGACGATCCGCAACCTGCTGTTCGACCTGACGCCGCACCCGCAGGCGCAGTGCGCGGACGGCATCGACAACGACGGGGACGGCCGCGTCGACGCCACCGACGGCGAGTGCAGCCTGATCGGCGCACCGGCCGGCGCCACGATCGCGGACGACGACAGCGAGCTCGCCTTCGGCTTCCAGCCCAAGGCGGACGTGTCGATCACCGGCCAGATCGCGTCCAACGGTGCGGTCACGGTGCCCACCTCGGGCATCGTGTTCCCGCCCGGCTACGTGCCGATCAAGGATCCGTTCAACGGCATCGTCTACGTCGTCAAGGCGACGGTCACCGCCGTCGTTCCCGCCACCGGCGTGCTGGACCCGCTGACCGGCAAGATCGACCTCCAGGTCAAGATCCAGGTGCAGCTCGAGGGCGAGCCCATGGGCGTCGGCCTCGGTTGGGACTGCAAGATCGGTCGGTCCACCGACCCGATCACGCTCAACCTGACCACCGGCCCGTCCGGCACGTTGACCGGGACGCCCTACAGCCCGTCCAACGGCAACGCCCGCCTGGTCGACGGCGTGTTCTCGGTCCCCGGGGCCTCCGGCTGCCCGGTGGGCCTGGTCAACATCAACCAGATCATCAACGACCAGATGCAGCTGCCCTCGCCGTCCGGTGCCAACCGGGCGTCGATCAACGGGATGACGACGCCGCTGATCCAGCGGGGCATCATCCCCCGGATCACCACGGATCCGGGCAACCCGTCGGGTCCCGCCCCGCTCACGGTCGGCTTCGACGGCTCGAGCTCCACTGCCAAGGCCCCGGCGACGTACAAGTGGACCTTCCCCGACGGCTCGGTGCAGACCGGCGTGAACGTGACCAAGACGTTCACCACGCTCGGCGCTCAGGTCGTGACCCTCACGGTGACCGATGCCGACGGCGACTCGGCCACGACGACCAAGAACGTCTCGGTCCAGTCCGGCAC